>DNQL01000081.1 GCA_003500765.1 Elusimicrobiota bacterium
GACCGCGCCGCGGCGCTGCTGCTGTTCCTGGCGCTGGCGCTGGGGCTGGCCGGCGCCATGTCCCCGGAGATCTTCTACGACGCGCTCATCTACCACCTGGCCGTTCCGAACTATTATGTCGTGGAGCACGGCATCACGAAGATGCCGTTCAACGCCTTTTCGAACCTGCCTCTCACGCACGGCATGATCTACATGGCCGCGCTGAGCGTGGGCGGGACGCCGCTGGCCAAGCTGGTCAACTTCGCCTCCTATGCCCTTACGGCGGCGGCGGCCCTGGCCTTCGGCGCCAGGTTCCTTTCCCGCCGGGCCGGCGTCTGGGGCGCTATGATCTTCGCCTCCGCCTTCCATTCGCTGGTGGCGGCCTGGTCCTCCGGCACCGAGATGCCGCTCGCGCTGTTCACGGCCCTGGCCCTGCATTCGGTGGTCGCGCGCGGCCTTTCCGGGGAAAAGCGCTGGTTCGTGCTGGCCGGCGTCTTCTGCGGGCTCTCGATGGGCGTTAAATACACCGGCCTCTTCACGGCCGCGGCCTGCGGCGCGGCCCTGCTCTACTATTCCAGGACGGACCTTAAGGGAGCGGCGAAAGAGCTGCTCTGGTTCTCCGCCGCCGCGTCGTTCTTCATAATACCGTGGCTGGCGAAGAACTGGCTTCACACGGCCAACCCTTTTCATCCCATGCTCAACGGCCTCTTCCCGCCTAACGAGGGCTCCGCTCCCGAAAAACTGAAACTGTTCGTGCAGGAGAGCCGCCAGATGGGCCAGCTCAGCCTCAGGGACTGGTTCACCGCTCCCTGGCGCGAGACCATGGGGATGGTCGGCAACTCGGAGCTTTTTTCGCCGCTTTTCCTGGCCTTCCTGCCCGTGCTGTTCCTGCTGACGCCCGCCGCGGGGCCGGCGCAGGCCGGGCTGTGGATCTTCTTCCTCTCGCTGTGGCTGACCTGGTCCGTCTCCTCCACGATGGTGCGCTTCCTGATCCCCGCCTACCCCGCGGCCGGGCTGCTCATGGGCTGGGCCTTCTTCTCCCGCGGCCACGAGGGGCTGAAGCTGGCGCTGAAGATCACGGCGCTGCTGGTCTGCTTCACCGCCCTGTACTGGACCGCCCTCGTTTTCCACGGGCAGGGACGCTGGCAGCCCGTGGCCGGCAAGATGACGGCCGACGAATATCTTTTCGACACAAGGCCCAGCTATCCCGGCAGCCATTACTCGGGCATAAAGTACGTCAACGAGAACCTGCCGCCTTCCTCGAAAACCCTGGTGGTCGGCGACGGCCGGACGCTGTATTTCAAGCGGCGCTTCATGGCCGGCACCGCTTTCGACAGGAACCCGCTGGTGGAGTTCGCGCGGACCAGCGCCGACGGCGCCGCCCTTTACGCGCGGCTCAGGGCCGAGGGAATAACCCACCTGCTGGTCAACGCCGCCGAGGGGGCCAGGCTGCAGAGGGAATACGGCCTTTTCGATTTCGACGCCCGGTCCCTGGCGGTCTTCAGGGACTTCTGGAACTCGCACGTAAGGGAGCTCTACGCTTATGAGGAGATGCGCGACGGCCGGCCTGCTAACAGGGTCTCGGTGCTGGAGCTGGCGCCCTCCCTGGCGCCGGGCGAGCGGGCGCCGCGCAATTTAGTGGCCGATATCGCCGCGGCCGAGGGAGCCAGATAGGATGAGCATGGACGGGAAAGAGACGGCGGAGAATTCCGCCCACAAGGCCCTCATGGTCTTCGCCCTGACGCCGAATTACAATAAGTGGATATTCGGCGCTTTCCGCGAGTACCTCGAGGGCAGGACGGTGCTGGAGGTCGGCTGCGGCATAGGCAACCTTTCGGGCTATTTCGCCAGCGTCAGTTCCAGGTTCCTGGCCCTGGATACCTCGGAAACTTTCATCGGCCACATGAAGCTGGACCAGCCCCGTGCGGAAGTCCTCCATCTGAGCATCACCGACGACAGGGCCGCGGAGCTGGCCTCGGAAGGCATCGAGGCCGTCGTGTCGGCCAATGTGCTGGAACACGTGCCGGACGACGAGAAGGCCCTCTCCAATATTTTCCGCATACTGAAGCCCGGCGGGCGTCTGCTTCTTTTCGTGCCCGCGCTGAGAGCCATCTACGGCACTCTCGACGAGGCGGTCAGCCACTGCCGCCGCTATGACAGGTCCGAGCTCCGCGCCAAGGCGGAAAGGGCCGGTTTCGAGGTGGAGAAGCTCTATTTCACCAATTTCCCCGGCGTTTTCGGCTGGTACCTGAACGGCAAGATACTGAAGAGCAGGAATTTCCCCATGCTGCAGCCGCTGCTGTTCGATAAACTGGTGCCGCTGATCGCGGCCCTGGAGAAGGTTTTTCCCCCGTTTTTCGGGATGAATCTAGTGCTGGTGGCGAAGAAAGGAGACTGAACCCCTGCTTGCCCTGAAAAGGCATAAAAGGTATATTATCCAACAGTTATGACAAACAATAAACTTACGTTTTTATTCCTGGCGGCGGCTATCGCCGCGGCCGGGACCGGAACCGCCGACGCGGCGGAGAAGAAGGCGGCGCTGCCCCCGCTGACTGGATTTACGGCCGCCGATATGCCCGGCGACGCCGGCGGCGCCGCGCTGCTGCGCTGGAACTCTCCCGGCGAGGCCGCCGAGGGCGCTGTCATAGAGGTGCACGCGTCCGACCCCGCCAAGCCCGGCTGGGTCAAGATAAAGGAATTCCCCGCCGCGGGCAACCTCGAGAAGGACATGGACATGCCTTTCTGGGCCTGGCGCCCGGTCCCCGGCAGGCACGCCGTGACAGCCGATACCACCTCCTCCTTCGGCAGGCCCGCTGCCGCGCAGGAGCTGGAGTTCAAGCTCAGGCTGGTCAAGGGCGGCTCCTCCGTGGAGACCGAACCGGTCAAAGCCTCCATAGGCGGCAACTGGTTCAATGCCAGCCGCCTCAACAACCTGGTCCTGATGCTGACGATAATAATAGTCTTCTTCTGGACCGTCTCGCACGCCAAGCGCAAAGGCCTCTTCATACGCCGCATCGCCGGCCTCGACGCCATAGACGAGGCCATCGGCCGCGCCACCGAGATGGGCCGTCCTATCTTCTATTCCACCGGCATCGGCCCCATGTCGCTGGTTCCCACCATCGCCTCCACTTCCATCCTGGGCGAGGTCGCCCGCAAGGTGGCGCAGTACGACACCTCGCTGAAAGTGCCCCACTTCGACCCGATAGTCATGACCGTCTGCAAGGAAGTCGTGAAGCAGTCGTACCTGGAGATGGAACGCCCCGACTCCTACCGCGACGACATCAACTTCTTCGTCAGCCAGGACCAGTTCTCCTACGCCGCCTCGGTGGACGCCATGATACACCGCGAGAAGCCGGCCGCCTGCTTCTTTATCGGCCACTTCATGGCCGAGTCACTGCTGCTGGCCGAGGTCGGCGCCACTACCGGCGCCATACAGATAGCCGGCACCGAGCAGGAGTCGCAGCTGCCGTTCTTCTTCACCTCCTGCGACTACACGCTGATAGGCGAGGAACTCTACGCCGCCGGCGCCTACCTGTCCAAGGAGCCGATGCTGACGAGCACCCTGAAGGTGCAGGATTTCGGCAAGGCTTTCGTGATGCTGGCGGTCGTCGCCGGCGCTATCCTCATAGCGGCGGGAGCGATGTTCGACCTGGATTCGCTGTCGAAGGTCGTCACCCAGCTCTTCAAGGCATATTGATATGATCCTCATAAAAAAACACATTCCGCTCTTCATCTGCTTCCTGGTAGGCGTGCTGACGCTGGGCTCCTACTACGTGCCCAACGTTCATTCCGAGAACTACCTCGAGATGATGAACAAGTGGGAGAACATCGTGGCCGGCTTCGCCTTCCTGCTGGGCCTGATGAGCCTCTTCACCTCGCACTTCCACAAGATCAGCCGCCGGGCGCCGGGCTGGGGCTACAGCCTGTTCGTCTACGCGGGCTTCCTGCTTGTAGTGGTGCCGGCGGTGGTGAGCAACGGCCAGCCCATGGCCGGGCCGGCCATGACCAGCCTCGGCTGGATCTACCGCTTCGTGTTCACCTCGCTTTCCGGCACGATGTTCGCCGTCCTGGCCTTCTACATCGTCTCCACCGCCTACCGCGCCTTCCGCATCAAGTCGCCCCAGGCCTTCGTGCTCTTCGCCGCCGCCTTCATCGTCATCCTCGGCCGCGTGCCGCTGGGCCAGATGATGTGGGACGGGCTGCTCGGCTGGACCGGCTACCAGGTGACCGACGTCATAGAATGGCTGATGAGCGTGCCGGTGGTCGCCGGCCGCCGCGGCATCATGATCGGCATCGCCATCGGCGGCATCGTGACCGCCCTCAAGATCATCTTCGGCATAGAACGCCAGTACATGGGGAAGGACTGACATGAAGAACTCTCTGGAGAAATTCCTTAAGATAGACAGGCGCCTGATCTTCCTGGCCCTGACCGTGCTGCTGTTCGCGCCCATCGTCAGGCCGCTGGGGCTGCCCAATAAGAACCTGGGCAAGGACGTCGTAAACATCTACAACTACGTCGAGAACCTGCCCGAGCGGTCCTTCGTGATGCTCTCGCTGGACTACGACCCGGCCACCCGCCCCGAACTGCATCCGCAGGCCGTGGCGTTGGTCAAGCACGCGCTGCGCCGCAACCTGCGCGTGGGCATCTTCACGCTCAACGCCGGCGCCACCGGCATGATAGAGGATATCGCGGCCCGCATCCCGAAAGACATCGCCCCGGACAAGGTTTACGGTAAAGATTACGTCATCATGCCGTTCCAGCCGCATCCCGTGGCCGTCATGACCCAGATGGGCATCAACCTCTACGAGATCTACGACAAGGACCGCAACGGGAACCCGACGCGCGACATGGAAGTCATGAAAGGCATCAAGTCCGTCAAGGACATGGGTCTTGGCGTCTGCATAACCGGTACGGCCATGCTGGACTACTATGTCGCCTATCTCGCGGACAAGAACAAGTTTCCGATGGCCGGCGGCGTCACCGCCGTCAGCCAGCCCGGCTACGGCCCCTATCTGCAGACCGGCCAGCTCAAGGGCCTCATCGGCGGCATGAAGGGCGCGGCCGACTACGAGTCGCTGATAAACGACATGGAGAAAGGCACCTCGGGCATAGACGCGCTCAGCCTGGCCCACGTGCTGGTCATCGTCCTCATCCTGACCTCTAACGTCATAATGCTGGTCCTGAAGTATCTCTAAGGAGCGAAAATGGAATTTCTTCAATATCACTTCCTTGCTTTCTGGGCCTGGTTCGTCGGGCTTTTCACCGTGACCCCCGGGTGGATGACCTTCGGCGGCTGGGTGGCCGCGGGCCTCACCATCTGCCTGTTCAGCTTCCTCTATAAGGACAACCCGTTCTTCAAGGTGGCCGAACACCTTTACCTGGGCGCCGGCATGGGCTGGCTCTTCCAGGTCTACCTCTTCCAGACCTGGAAGCCCAAGGTCTTCATCCCGCTGATGGAAGGCCAGTTCAGCGTCATAATTCCGACGCTGCTCGGCCTCTCGCTGGTGACCCAGTTCTTCCCCCGCATCTCCTGGATCTCCCGCTACGGCTTCACCTTCATCATGGGCTACGGCTCGGGACTGGTGATACCGATGGAGATCTCGACCAACTTCCTGCGCCAGATAGGCGGCAGCATCTCCCCCTTCATCGGCGCCACCGGCCCGTGGGACCTGTTCAACGGCGCGCTGGTCGCCTTCGGCTTCATCTGCGTGCTCTTCTACTTCTTCTTTTCCGTCGAGCACAAGGGCGCGGTCAAGAAGGCCTCCAATGTCGGCATCTACTTCCTTATGCTCTACTTCGGCGCGGCCTTCGGCAACACCGTCATGGGCCGCTTCTCGCTGCTCTACGGCCGCTTCGACGACCTCTACAAGTATTCCGACGCCAGCTATTTCTACGCCACCCACGTGGTCCTGGGTCTGCTGATCGCCTACTTCGTCCTGGACAAGCTGTTCCTCTCCAAAAAGGACGGCGGACAGGAGCCGGCCCACTGATCCGGCCGCTGCCGGCGTAAAAAAAGCCCCCCGGCCTGAAGGCCGGGGGGCTTTTTTTGAGCCGCGCGGGAGGGGACCGCGGTCTAACGCTTTACGTCTAGCTTCGCGTCCTGGCGCAGCCGGGCGGTCAGCGTCCGCATGGCCTGGGTGACGGCGCTGTTGAGGATGAGCCGCTTCAGCTCTTCCCTGACGGTCTCGAATTCGGGGACCGAGCGGGGGCGGTAATCCTCCGACTTGAAGATGCTGAAGCCGGAGCCCGTCGGTATGACGCCGGTATATTTGCCCGGGGTAAGGGCGAATACTTCCTTTTCCAGCTCCGGGATAAGGACTCCCCTGTTTATGTAGCCCAGTTCGCCGCCGGTCCGTTTCAGGTTCTCGTCGGAAGCCTTGAGCATGGCCAGGGTGGCGAAGTCGGCTCCGGTGTTTAGCAGCCGCAGCGCGTCTTCGGCTTCCTCGCGGTTGGAGGTGAAGAACTGGCGCAGGCGCACGGTCTCCGGCCGCGCCAGCGATTCCTTGTTGGCGTCGTAGAAAGTCCTGGCCTGCTCGTCCCCGACGGCTATGCCCGACGATTTTATGGCGGTATCCCTGAGGGTTATCTGCCTCTCGATCAGGTTCCGCAGGTCCGCGCGGGAGTAGCCTATGCCCTTGAGCGCTTTAACCATCTCGTTCTCGCCTTTATAGGAGTCGGCTATGGCCTTCATCCGGGCTTCCACCTCGTCCGCGGAGGGCTTCACCCCCAGGCGCCCGCCTTCCTGCAGCACCAGTTCCTCGTCCACCAGGTCCTGCAGCGTGCGCTCGGCGTTGTTCCACCAGAGGCGCCTGGCCACGTCGTCGGCCGTTATCCTGGAGCCGTTGACGGTCACCGAGACCGTGGGTTTCTGGGCGGCCGAAGCCGTCCCGGCGGCCAGCGCCGCGGCGAAAAGTCCCAAAAGTACTTTTTTCATTGCGACCTCCTTACTGCTTGTTTACGAAAAGAGTCTGCGTGGGATAGGCGAACTCTATCTTTTCCCCGGCGAACGCCTCCCCTATCTTCAGCAGGACCGCCTCGTGGTCCGCCGCGTAGACATTGTAATCGGCGAGCGTGACGTAATACACCGTTTCGAAGTCTATCGAGTAGGCCCCGTAAGCCTGCAGGTTGCAGCGGTCGAACCTGGTGTCCGGCACCGCGGATACGGCCCCCTTTATAAGTTCGGGGATGCGGCGGAGCTTCTCTATCGGGGTCTGGTAGGTGACGCCGATCTTGAAGACCACGCGGCGCTGGTTCATCGCCTTGTAGTTGCGCAGGCCGCCGGTCAGCATGCGGGTGTTGGAGATTATGATGAGCTCCCCTCCCAGGCTGCGGACCCGGGTGGACTTGAGGCCGATATGCTCTATGGTTCCCATCATGTCGTCGAGTATGACGAAGTCCCCGATCTTGAAGGGCTTGTCCAGCAGTATGACGAAGAAGTTGAAGAGGTCGCCGAGTATGGCCTGCGCCGCCAGGGCCACCGCGACGCCGCCGATGCCGAGGCCGGCCAGCGCGGCGGTGACGTTCACCCCGAGGTTGCTGAGAACGAAGATGGCCGCGGTCACCCATAGCACCGTCTTGAATATGACGCGCGCGCTCTTGAGCACGGTCTCCCGCACTGCCGGATCAGTGTACCGGCTGGCGGTGAAACCGACCAGCCAGTAGTCCAGCAGCTTCTGCGCCAGCGAGACCGCGCGGATAGTCAGCACCACCAGGAGGAGCGCGAAAAGGCCTTTGTCGAAAGACGGCGGCATCTGCAGGTACTTGACCGCCGCGTAGAGGGAGATGAGCTGATATTCCGGGGCTTTGATGGCGTAGACCATGTCGACCAGGAGGTCGTCAAGGTCCGTCTTCGTCCTTTTGGCCAGTTCCTTGAGCCTGGCGAGGCCGAAGGACCGGAGCAGGTAAAGCCCGGACAGTGTTATGCCGAAGACCGCCGCCGCGTAGAGGTAGTCCGATACGGTGTTCCCGAAGTACCGAGTAGAAAGAAATTCCATGTTCTCCCCCTTTTTCTAGTTCCGCGGCCCTATAAAATGCGGCCCGCCGGAAAACCCGCCCCGTCAGGCGCGGCCTTTCCGGCGGGCGGGGCTCACTTGTAATGGCGCCTGAGTGCCTTGCGGTCCAGCTGGGCCAGTTCGAAGTCGTCGGTGGAGATCAGCGCCTTCTTAGGACAGACCTCCACGCACTGGGCGCAGTAAATGCAGCGGTCCAGGTTCATGATGCAGTCGAACTTCTTCTTGGCCGGCGGTGTCGTCTGCCCTTCGACCTGCGCCGGGGCCGCCGGCTGCTCCGCCGAAAGGATTATGTCTATGGCCTTGGCCGGGCACACGCGCACGCACATCTTGCAGCCTATGCACTTCTCCGATTCGAAGTCTATGCGGCCCCTGAACTTGGGCTGCAGCTTGGCCTTGGAGAAGGGATAGGTGCTGGTGGCAGGATCCTTGAAAAGCTGCCTCAGCGCCTCGAACAAAGCCCTGCCTGGTGTGTTTTTCTTCATGTTTTATCCCAGCCTTATCTTCAGGAAGATATCGAAAACTATCTGCGCCATCGCCAGCGGCGCCAGTATCTGCCAGCAGAAGTTGACCATCTGCTCTATGCGTATGCGGGCCATGAGCACGCGCAGCACGACGAGCAGCAGGACCACGCCGAAGGTCTTGAGCATGAACAGTACGAAGGCGCCTATCCCGGTCAGGCCGAGCCCGCCGCCCAGGAACACCGCGTTGAGCAGCGCCGCTCCTACGACCATCTCCATGCTGACGGCCATGTTGAAGAAGGCCAGCAGGCGCCCGGTGTACTCGGTGAACTGGCCGCCGACTATCTCCGTCTTGGCGTGGGGGCTGTCGAAAGGCAGGCGCTCCAGCTTGCCCTGCAGCGCCAGGACGGCTACCAGGAACCCCGCTATCTGCGCCGGCATATAGGCCGGGTTGCGGGCGAAGTGCTCGGAGATCGCGGTTATGTTCCAGCTGCCGGCCAGTATCGCCGGGCCTATCAGCGCCAGCATCAGCGGCACTTCATAGGCGAAGAGCTGGGTCAGCACACGCATGGAGCCTATGGCGGCGTAGGGGCTCGTCGAACTCCAGCCGGCCAGGAAGAACGTGGCCGTGGGTATGGTCAGCAGGTAGATGACCGCTATCAGGTCGCCCTCGAACGAGAACAGCGCGCCGTTCCAGACCGGGATCATCATCATGGCCGCGGTCACGCCCGCCACCGCGAAGTACGGCAGGTTGCGGAACATGACATTGTCGCAGGCCTTGGGGATGATGACTTCCTTGGAGACCAGCTTGATGAAGTCGGCCATCGGCTGGAACCACGGCGGGCCGACGCGGTTCTGAAGAACCGCGCCCAGCTTGCGGTCCACCCATTCCAGCGTCATTCCGTAGGTCGCCAGGAACCAGATCCCGGGGAAGATCAGCACGTAGAAGAGAGCCAGCAGTATATTCTCTATCGCCATTTTCTTATAGGCTCCTTATGGTTTACTTCAGGACCACTTTCGAGAAGTCCACGCCGCGGCGCTTGTAGAACTCTATGCCGTTGCGGCGCATCTCTTCCCAGGACCAGACCGCGGACCTGGCGGCCGCCCTGTCGGTGACCAGCGCCCTGTCCGAGCAGGACATGCACGGGTCGATGGCCGCTATGACCAGCGGCACGTCGGCCATCCAGCCGCCCTCGAGCATGTGCGGCACGGCGTGGTAGTTGGCCAGGGTCGGGGCGCGCACCTTGACGCGCTCGGGCTTGTCGGTGCCGTTGCCCTTAACGTAGTGGATGTCCTCGCCGCGGGGCGCCTCGTAGCGGTTGACGGCCTCTCCCTCGGGGACCTTCCACGGCACTTTGATCGAGATGGGCCCTTCCGGCAGGTAGTTGAGCACCTGGCGGATGATCTTGCACGATTCCACCGTCTCCAGCACGCGCACGACGACGCGGCCGAAGACGTCGCAGGTGTCCGCCGTGATCAGCTTGAAGTCCAGCTTGTCGTAGATGAGGTAGGGCTCGTCCTTGCGCACGTCGCGGGCGAGGCCCGAGGCGCGGCCGGTGGGGCCGTTGGTGCCCAGCTTTATCGCCAGGTCCTTGGGCAGGACTCCCACTTTCTGGGTGCGGGCGAGCACCGTGGTCTCCTCGGTGGCCAGCGTGGTGTAGTACTTGGTGCGGGCCTCGAGTATGTCCACCCGCTTGAGCAGTTCCGCCTTGATCTCGGGGGTGATGTCCCGGCGTACGCCGCCGAGCGTGTTGATAGCGTAATGCACGCGGTTGCCGCCGACCAGCTCCAGGCAGTCCAGCACCTGCTCGCGGTCGCGCCAGACGTACATGAACAGCGTGTCGAAGCCTATCTCGTAGGCGGCTATGCCCAGCCACAGCAGGTGGCTGTGTATGCGCTCCAGCTCCGCCACCAGCACGCGTATGGCCTTGGCGCGCTCCGGGATCTCCGCCTTGGCTATCTCCTCGACGCAGGTGATGTAGCAGGTGGTGTGGGAGTGGGAGCAGATGCCGCAGACCCGCTCGAGCAGGTAGATGTCCTGTATGTAGGTGCGTTCCTCGGCGGCCTTCTCGATGCCGCGGTGGTTGTAGCCGAGGTTGACCGTAGCCTTGTCTATCTGCTCGCCCTCGAGCACGAGGCCGAAGTTGATGGGTTCCTTGAGGCCGGGATGCTGGGGGCCCAGGGGTATGCTTATCTTGGACATTACTTGGCCTCCTTGACGGCGGGTTCGGGGTAGGCGTCGGTCAGCTTCCAGTCCTTGCGCAGCGGGTGCTGGCCGGGCGGGAAGTCGTCCGGCAGCGGGTAGTGGCGGCCGGGCGGCAGGCCCTCTATCTTTATCCCGAAGAGGTCCTCGAGCTCGCGCTCGTAGGATTCGGTGCCGGCGAAGACGTCGCGCACCGTGGGCAGGACCGGCGTCGCGCGGGGCGTCTTGGCCCGGACGGTGATGATGGTATGCTGGTCGGTCGTGTGGTAGAACGCGGCCAGGTTCTCCCCCAGGTCCATGCCGGTGATGGTCGAGAGGTGGTTGAACTCCATCTCCGAATAGAGGAAGCGCATCATGTCGACGAGCCTCTCCGGCTTCACGGTAAGCCACAGCCGCCGCCGGCGCTGTATGGTGAATTCGGAGATATCCCCCCCGAATTTATCCTCGAGGCGCTTCTTGAGTCTTTCTTCCAGTTCGAGATCGGACATATCGTTCTCCTTACTTCTGCAGGCTGCCGAGCAGCTTGACCACGCCGTCTATGACGGCTTCGGGCCTGACGGGGCAGCCCGGGATGTAGGCGGACACCGGGACCACCGTGTCCAGGCCGCCCGAGACGCAGTAACAGCCGTCGAAGACGCCGCCCGAGCAGGCGCAGGCCCCGACGGCGACGACGAACTTGGGCTCGGCCATCTGGTCGTAGATGCGCTTGATGCGCTTGATCTGCTGGCGGGTGACCGGTCCGCTGACCACCATCACGTCGGCGTGGCGCGGAGTGGGCTTGAGCTGTATGCCGAAGCGCTCCAGGTCGTAGCGCGGGGTGAGCGCGTCCACCACCTCGATGTCGCAGCCGTTGCAGCCGCCCGAGTTGAAATGCAGTATCCACGGGGACTTCACCCGGGACCAGGTTATTATCTTCTCTTTGAGGCTTTTGGTTTTCATGTCTTATCCCAGGAAGAGCACGGCGAGTATCACGGCCACGGCGCCGACATAGGCAAGCACCAGCTCGAAGCCGCCGGCCGTGGAGTTGAGGCCCCAGGTCGCCAGCATCAGGCCGGCCACGTGGAGCAGCGTGAAGAAGATGGCGAAAGGGAAGAAGCGCTGGTAGTCGGGCAGCACCTTCTCGGCGGGCACGTCCTCGCCGCAGGCGTAGGGCAGTTCCTTGCCGGCGGATTCGGTACCCTTGGGGGCCCAGCTCACGAAGAACTCGGAGAGGGCCATGGCGGCCAGCAGCGCGACTATGAAGACTACCGGGGGTGAGAGGAATATTTCCATATTTTCAGCCTTTGAGCGAGGATAGTTTCCAGACGTCGACTCCGCCGTTGATACGGTAGGCCTTGACCAGCAGGACCAGGCCCGCCGCCACTACGACCACTTCGATGACGATCATGGTTATGATGACGGCCTGCGCCAGCGACAGGTTGGACATCGCGCCGCTGGCGATGAGGGCCAGCAGCGAGCCCTTGGACATCACCTCGAGCCCTATCAGCTGGCGGAGGAGGTTCCTCGACGCCGCCATGCAGTATAGGCCGATGAAGAAGAGCAGGGCCGCGAAGTACCAGGCAGTTGCGAAGGATGCGTTCATTTTTCCGCCTTTTTGACCGCGAACACGGAGTTGATGACCAGGACCCCGGCGGCAAGAATGGCTATCTGGCCCAGCAGGTCCATGCGCCTGGCTTCCCAGAGCATGGAGCCGAGCGACTGTCCCCTGGCGCCGAACCTGGCGTAGTCGGCCAGGGCCTCGAAGAACGGCCAGGCGGCTATCCAGCCGCCGATGGCGACTATCAGCGCGAAGATCGGCAGCAGCCGGAAGCGGGTGCGGTCTTCCGCGAAGAAGGACTCCTCTTTGCGGAGCAGGCTGACCGCGCTTATGAAGAGCACGGTGATCAGGCCGGCGCAGACCGAGAGCTCGAAGACGGCGGCCCACGGCGCGTGGAAGTCGAAGAGCACCAGCGAGACGCCTATGCTCATAGCGGCCAGGCTTATGGCCGCGGTCAGCATGTTCTTGGACATGACGGCCGACAGCGCGCAGAGGGTCACGGCGACGTAGAGGAATTCCCTGTATTCGATCATAACACCATCCTAGAGGCTATGGTTTCAGCCAGGAAGCTGAAGAAATAGGGGAACAGCAGGCCGGCGGCCACTATGACCGCGCTCATCAGCACGGCCGGCGCCAGCAGGGCCGGAGAGACCTCGGAGGCGGCCTCGGCCGCGGCGCTCTTCTTGCCGAAGAAGATCCTGCGCTGCATGACCACGAAGTAGCCCAGCGTGAGAGCGCTGAAGAGCAGGGCCAGCACGGCGTAGGTCACGGCGCCGGCGTCCCAGAGCGCGATGATGATGATGATCTTGCTCCAGAAGCCCGACAGCGGCGGCACGCCGGCCGTCGAGAGCATCGCGATGACCGAGGTCCAGGAGGTCCAGGGCATCGGGTGCTCCATGCCGCCGAGCTTGTTCATGTCACGCGTCCCCGCGGCCTTCTCCAGGCTGGCGCTGTTGAGGAACAGCACCGTCTTGAAGGTGGCGTGGTTGAAGAGGTGGAAGATGGCGCCGATGAAGGCCAGCGGGGTGGCCAGGCCGGCGGCCAGCACGATGTAGCCCACCTGGCTGATGCTGGAGAAGGCCAGCATGCGCTTGAAGTCGTCCTGCCGCATGGCGGCGATTGCCCCCACCGCTATCGAGACCATGCCCAGGAACATCAGCGCCTCGGAGAGGCGGAACGCCCCGGTCTCGAAGAGGCGCAGGAACATCGCTATCCTGATCACGGCGTAGACGCCGGAGACCTTGGTCACTATTCCGGCCAGGAAGGCCGAGACGGGCGCGTAGGAGCCCTGGTAGGCGTCGGGCGTCCAGACATGGAACGGCACCACGCCGGACTTGACCAGGAAACCCAGCAGCATCAGGGAGAGCGAGAAGACCAGGGCGGGGGCCGAGGTTCCGGAGTAGATGATTATCCTTACGCTGTCGAACGAGAACGTGCCGGCGCTCAGCAGCATGACCGCCAGGCCCAGCATGATCGCGGCCGAGGCCGGGAAGGTCAGCAGGTAGTATTTTATCGCGCCCTCTATCCCTTCTTTCGTATCGTCCGAAGTGATCAGCGCGAAGGAGGCGACGGCCAGGACTTCCACGAAGATGAAGAGCGTGAAGAAGTCGGTGGAGGTGACGGCCCCGCACATCGCCGCGACGGAGACCAGCAACAGAGGGTAGAAGTAGGTGGTGTTCACCCCCCGGCCGTTCCCGTAGGAGGCGGAGAAGAACGTTACGCAGAGCCCAACCAGGTAGACCGTGAAGATCATGAGCAGAGAGAAGCCGTCCTCGCCCAGGGCCGAGAACCCCGAGGCTATGACCGCCGGGTTCATCAGCGTCCAGCCTATGTTGATCAGGCCGGCCAGCAGCGTGACATTGGCGAAGATCTCCGCCAGCCGGCCGCGCCTGCGGGCGACGAAAGGTATCAGCAGCGCCGAGAACAGCGGTATGAGCATGTACTGAAGGAGGCTAATGGTCATTTACTTTATCCCTCCGGAATTCGCGGTGAACAGCACGAAAAGGGTCATCGCCAGGCCCATCAGCAGCATATAGGCCGGGTACGAGCCGCCATGGAAGCGGCGGGAAAGGTCGCTCAGTTTTCCGGTCGCCGCCACCGGCAGGCCGTCTATGAGCCAGTCGAAGAAACGGTCCGCCTTGTAAAGGACGGCCGAGAAGTCGGGTACGCGCTTCATGATCTGTTCGTAGGGGTCGAAGAACCTCTTCTCGGCCAGGCCGTAGATCCAGCCCAGCACGGGGGCGTGGTGTATGTGGTCGGAGGACTTGCTGGCCCTGCCCTTGGCCGAGGAGTAGCCGTAGACGTGGTTCATCACCGCGCCGAGTATGACTATCACGGAGACCAGGTAGAGGTTGTCCAGGTGGAAGCCCGACAGCGCGTGCTCGGGGAACAGCGCCAGGTTGTCCAGGGCCGGGCCTATCAGGTAGGTCACCGGTATGGCGGCGCCGAAGCCGAAGACCACGCAGACGGCGGCCAGTACCAGCATCGGCATCAGCATGGAGAACGGGGCCTCGGATACTTCCTTCAGCCCGTCGGGGCGCTTATCGAAGAAGACCGAGTGGCCGAGCTTGAGGAAAGAAGCCAGCGTAAGCAGCGAGCCCACTTCTGCCGCGATGAAGAAAACGGTCCAGCCGGTCTCCAGCGTGCCCTTGTAGACGAGCTCCTTGGAGAAGAAGCCGTTGAACGGGGCGATGCCGGAGATGGCCGCGGCCGCTATCATGAAGCAGACCGCCGTTACCGGCATGGCCCGGAACAGGCCGCCCAGCTTGCCCAGGTCGCCGGTGCCCGCCTGCCGCTCTACCGCGCCGGCGGTCATGAACAGGCAGGATTTGTAAGAGGCGTGGTTGATCATGTGGAACAGGCCGCCCGCGATGCCTATCGGGTTGAGCGTGCCGATGCCCAGGATCATGTAGCCGGTCTGGCTGACCGCGTGGTAGGACAGCAGGCGCTTGTAGTCCTGCTGAACGAAGGCCATCATGACCGCGACGATGATGGTCACCGCGCCGATGGTCATTAGGACCAGCTGCATGGCGCCGTTGAGCTGGAACAGGTAGATGGAGATGCGGGCCAGGAAGTAGATGCCCAGCAGCTTGTCTATGGCGGCCGGGATATAGGCCATGAACGGCGCGCTGGAGTCGGTCGCCGCGTCCGGTATCCAGGTGTGGAACGGGAAGGCGCCGGCCTTGGAGAGGGCGCCTATGAGCAGCAGCACGTAGGCGAGGCCGCCCCAGCCGTTGAGGGTGAGCTTCTCGGCGGAGATCTCGGACATGCTCATGGTGCCGGCCAGGTAGGCGGTGATGGCCACGCCCAGCAGCAGGCAGAGGTCGGTGACTGCGTTTATAAGGAAGGCTTTCATCGCTGTGGCCCTGGCGCCGGCGGTGTCGCGCGAGAGCACGATGAAAGTGTAGAGGAAGACCAGCAGGCCTTCCCAGAAGAACAGCAGGGCCAGCAGGCTGTCGGCCAGCGCGGCGCCGGCCGCGAAGGACTGCGTCAGCAGCAGGTTGAAGTAGAACCACTTGGCTTTGCCCTTGTCCTGGAAGCTGAACGCGTAGAACGAGATCAGCAGCGAGAAGAACGAGACGGCCAGCAGCAGGAAGGCGCTGAGCTGGTCGGCCTTCAGCGAGAAGTCCATGCCGCCGCCCAGCCAGGGCAACGTCAGCTGGTAGTGCTGGCCCAGCAGGGCCGGCGCCAGCGCGTTGAGCGCGGCCAGGAAGCAGACCGCCGTCACTCCGATGGCGAGCAGCTCGCGCAGCCAGCGGGTCTTTTCGGAGATCGCCAGTATAAGTACACCGGCTATCAGCGGGAGAAGTACGGGGATGCTGAGGAGGTTCATTCTATCGCTCCTATCTGCGAGGTCAGTATTTCAGCGTAATTGGCCGGGTAGTGGACGAAGGCCCCGAGCGCCAGGCCCAGCAGGGCGAGGAAGGCCACGCTGGCCACCATCGAGAAGGATCCTTCGCGCGGAGCGCCCTGCTTCTCCTCTCCGAGGAAGACCATGTAGAAAAGCCGTATCAGGTACAGGAGGGTCATCACCGCGCCCACCAGGAAAACGGCCAGCACGAACAGGCTGCCGGTCTCGGCCGCGCCGCGGAAGACCAGGAACTTGCTGAAGAAGCCGCCGAAGGGCGGTATACCCATGACAGACAGCGAGCAGAGGGCGAAGGAGACCGCCGTGACGGGCATGGCCCGGAAGAGGCCGCCCATCTTGGTGATGTCCTTGGTGTGCGTCTTCTGCTCGATTATGCCGGCGCAGAGGAACAGGCCGCCCTTGGCCACGCTGTGCATGAGTATGTAGAGCAGGCCGCCGACGAAAGCGGTCTTGCCGCCCGCCGCCAGGCCCAGGAAGATGAAGCCGATCTGGCTGACCGTGGAGTAGGCGATGATGCGCTTTATGTCCTTCTCTATCATCGCGGCCCCGGCCGAGATGAGGGCGCTGAGGCCCGCGATCACCAGCACGCCGTAGTAGAAACCCTCGGAGACCACCACGGTCACGCCGAAGATCCTGGCGTAGGCGTAGACGCCTATCTTGACCAGCACGGCCGCGTGCAGCAGCGAGGTGACGGTGGAAGGCGCGACGCCGGCGTCGGGCAGCCAGGTCGAGAACGGCAGGGTGGCCGACTTCGAGAGTATGCCGGCCATGATAAGGACGGCCGCCATAGTGGAGATGGTCTCGCCGCGCAGGTGGCGCAGGTCCATGGTGCCGTTGGCGAAGTAGATCATCAGTATGCCGGCGAGCATGCAGAGGGCGCCGAAGACGGTGACCATGATGGTCTTATTGGCCTTCTGCACGTCGGTGTCCTTGCGGAAGAAACCTACTAGCCTCCAGCTGGCGAAGCCGGTCAGTTCCCAGAACACGTACATCCAGACCAGGTTCATCGAGAAGACCAGGCCCATCATCGAGCCCAGGAAGAGGACGACCATCGTGTAGTATTCGGTCTGGTTCTCGTAGTGGGAGATGTAGTCCACCGAGTAGATCAGGATGATCGCGCTGGTGAAGGAGGAGACAGCCGCCATGAAGACCGCGAGCATGTCGGCCGAAAGGGTCAGGTCGAAGCCCAGCGGGAAGGCCAGGGTATAGGCCGCCACCTGCCCGTCCAGGGCCCGGGGCAGCAGCGCCGCCGCGGCTATGAAAGTCACCAGGCCGAGAGATACCGCCAGGACGTTCCTGGCCGGCGTCGAGATCCTGGCGGCCAGCGGTATTAAAAAAGCGCCCAATAGGGGCGCGAAAACTGCCGTTTTCATGATGGTGACGAGGTCCATGTTTTATCCTTGGTCGGCGGTTCCCCGGGGACGGCCCGGCGCCGGAATAATCTCAAAAAACCACGACGGACGGAATATTTCTTGAAATGTCTTCTCTTATGATAACAAAAACATCCGCCTGTCTTCAAATCTCCGCTCAGAGCGGGATATTGCCCGGGCCGCCGGACTCGCGCCGTTTCTTGTTGCGCAGCAGCTCGAAGGCGTCGATCAGCGTGGCCCTGGCCGAGGCAGGCTCTATCACTTCGTCTATCGAGCCGGTGGAGGCCGTCTGGTAAGGCGAGGCGAACTTGTCGGAATAGTCCTTGGCGAGCTTCGCCTTGAGCGCGTCGCGCTCCTCGTCCTTGGCTTCCTTTATCTGCTTCGAATAGAGGATCTCGATCGCGCCGCGGGGGCCCATGACCGCGATCTCGGCCGACGGCAGGGAGAAGTTGAAGTCTCCCCCCATCAGTTTGGAGTTCATCGCTATGTAAGCGCCGCCGTAGGCCTTGCGCAGCACCAGCGAGACCTTGGGCACGGAAGCTTCCGAATAGGCGTAGAGCAGCTTGGCGCCGTGGCGGATTATGCCGCCGTGCTCCTGCGCGACGCCGGGCCAGTAACCGGGCACGTCGATGAGCGTCAGTATCGGGATATTGAAGCAGTTGAGGAAGCGGATGAAGCGCGCGGCCTTATCGGAGGCGTTGATGTCCAGCGCGCCGGCCATGTGCGACGGGTTGTTGGCGATAACGCCCACTACCTGCCCGCCGAGGCGCATGAAGCCGACCACGATGTTCTTGGCGTAGTCGTGGTGGACTTCCATGAACTTATGGTCGTCGGCCAGCCACCAGATGATGTGGTGCACGCGGTAGGGCTTGCGCGGGTCCATCTCGCAGAGCTTCTCGAGCAGCGGGACCTTGCGGTCGTGGGAGTCTTTTGTCTCTATCGCCGGGGCGGGCCCCGAGCTGCTGGAGGGCAGGAAGCCGAGCAGTTCCTTGACCTGGCGGAAGCAGTCGGGCTCGGAGTTGGCCATGAAATGGCAGACGCCGGACTTGCTGGCGTGCGTGAAGGCGCCGCCGAGGGTCTCGAAGTCCACCGTCTCGCCGGTGGCGGCCTTGACCACTTCCGGACCGGTCACGAACATGTGGCTGATGCCCTTCACCATGAAGACGAAGTCGGTCAGCGCCGGGGAATAGACCGCGCCGCCGGCGCAGGGGCCGACGATGACGGAGATCTGCGGTATTTTGCCGGAGGAGAGGGTGTTGCGCAGGAAGATCTCGCCGTAGCCGTCGAGAGAGTCCACGCCCTCCTGTATGCGCGCGCCGCCCGAATCGAGTATTCCGACCACGGGTACGCCGGCGTCCTTGGCCATGTCCATGATGCGGGCTATCTTGTCGGCGTGGGTGCGGCCCAGCGAGCCGCCCAGCTGCGTGAAGTCTTCGGAGAACACCGCTATCGGGCGGCCGTTGACCTTGCCGAAGCCGGTCACGACGCCGTCGCCTTTGATGTGCTTGTCCTTGATGCCGAAATCGGTGCAGCGCGATTCCATCAGGAGCCCTATCTCCTGGAAAGAACCTTCGTCCAGCAGGTAGGCTATGCGCTCGCGGGCGGTCAGCTTGCCGCGCTTCTTCTGCGCCTCGATTTTTTCGGGCGGGCCGCCGGCTTCCGCCTGGGCGCGCAGTTCCCGGTATTTGACCAGGGACTCCGAGACAGGGCGAACTTTCTTGGGATGGACTTTCTTATCGGAATTCTGAGGAGTTCTTATCGCGTCGTCGTTGAGATCCGGCATAATCCTCCGCTCTGTGGCTTGGGGGCCTTTACAGGCCTGCCTGAACCGTAAAAAGGAATATATATTATCTCTTAATCGGGGGCTGGTTGGCAAATACCAGGCGGCCCTGCAGCCCGGGTCCCGGGTCGAAGGCCTCGAGGGCGAAAGTCGGACGGCCGAGTTCCTCCCAGCGCGCCAGCGCCTTTCCCCGGAGGACGGGCTCTGGTCCTGAAAGGTCGGCGTCCAGCGTGTCGCATGAGAGCCCCAGCCCCAGCGCCTTGAACAGCGCCTCCTTGGCGGCCCAGAGGCCGGTCATGGCGGCGTCGTCCCTGCCTTCGCTCTCGGCGGGGCTGAAATAGTCGCGGTACCAGCCGGGATGCCTGGGCGCGACTTCTTCGATATCGAGTCCGAGGAAATCCGGACCGGCGGCGCCGCCGCAAACCCCGGCGGAATGGCTTATGGAGATGTGCCGCTTCTCCCCCCGGCGGACCAGGAAGGGACTGCCGGTCAGCTCGCGGTGTACCTCTATCTCCCTGGGCGGAACTCCCGGGAAAAAAGCGTCGGCGCCGGCCAGCTTGGCCGCCAGCCTGCCGCCGAGCCATTCGTTCTTTCTCTTGGGGACTTTCAGCGCCGACCAGGCGGCCAGTTCGTCCGGCGTCAGGAAGGCCTCCGGCGCCTCCGCGCGTACGTCCTTCACCAGGACGACATGGCAGGGGCCCGTCCGGAAATGAGCCGCCGCCGCGGAGAAGCCTTCTCCTTCGGCGGCGGCGAACACTGCCTTCGCGCCCATCGCGGCTATATCTGAGTCGGGATCATCAGGTAATCCCGCACTTCGGCCACCAGGTTATGCGCTTCGTCGAAGGCGAAGGCGTCGTAGATGCTGCGCCCCTCGCCGTCGCGGCCCTTGTACACCGTCTTGAGGTAGAGTATGTCCGGCTCGTTCTCGTAAGGATAGACGGTCACGCGGCCGACGGAATCGGGCAGTGACATCTTCCTCTCGAAGTGTATGTCGCGGTAGCCGCAGGCCTGGAAGGCCGCCTCTATGACCATCGGGTGGAAGACCAGCTTGGGCCGCTCGCCCTTGAACAGCGGGGCCTGCGGCCGGCGGAAGACGGCCAGAGTGCCGTCCTTCTCGAGTTCCAGTATTCCCTCGAGCACGCGGAAGCTGGGGCCGTGGAAGTAGGTCTTGTAGATGGTCTCGGCCGTGACCTTGTACTTCTTCACCCTGGGGATGGACGGTTTCTCCTCCCCCTCCCAGGGTTTATGCGTTTCGTAGGAAGCCCTGGCGCTGAAATGCGTTTTGGCCTGTCCCAGTTTCACGCCCTTTGGCCCGGTGAACTCCGTAGAGATGGTCATGGCCGTGCGCTGGCCCTCGGGCCTGGCGTTTATGATGCCGGTGACCGGCTTATCGCGCAGCAGCTTTATCGGCACCTGGAAGCGCACGTCCTCCAGCGAGGACGGCACGCGCCCGGAGAATTCCGCGGCGCATTCGGCGAAGGTCTCCAGCCCCATCACGCCGGGCACGTAAGGCGTGCCGTTTATCGAGTGGTCGGCCAGGTAGGGGTCCTTCTCCAGCGAGTATTCCTTCTCCGCCGCGAACTCGACGCCTTTCACGTTGGCCTTCACCTTCTCGGCGAAATGCCAGGACGACGGGGAGGTTCCGGGAAAGCCTGGGATGAAGGTGAGCTGTTTATCCCAGTCCATCTTGCCCAGGCTGCCGCTGAGCACTATCTCGGGCCGCTGGCCGTAGGCCAGTTCGTCGGCGACCGCGTTCATTCCCTCCTCGGGGTAGAGGAAGTCCAGCTCCTGCGACTTCAGGAAGGCCTCCACGCCCGGACGCGCGCCCATGCCGACCAGCGCGTAGGCGGTCATGTCCACGCTGAGGGCGCGGACGCCCTTATTGGAGAGCGAGACGCACATCTTGGCGATGTAGTCGGAGGCCGCGGCGTAATCGCTCTGGCCCAGGTTGCCGAACTTGCCGGCTATCGACGAGATCATCACCCAGAAGCCCTTCTCTTTTACGAGGCCGGACTTGAGGAAGTTCATGGCGCTGTGCGCCTTGACCTTGTAGATGAGCTGGAACTCCTCCAGCGCCTTGTCCGAGACCAGCTTTGAGCGCTCGAGGCCGGCGAAGTGGACCAGGCCGTCCACCTGGCCGTGCCCTGCCTTGAGCCCGGCCACGGCGGCCTCGAAGGCCTCCGGGTCGTTGAGGTCGCACTTGATATAGGTGACCTTGGAGCCGGCCGCCTTTATCCGCTGCATTGTCTTGTAGAGCTCGGCCGCGTCCTTGATCGCCGTGAACTCGCGCTCGAGCAGCGCCGGCGTGGGCTTGGCGTGCTTTTTCTTGACCTCGGCCCACAGCTCGGAGTTCTTGTAGGCCTTGAGCTGGTCCTCGGTCATGGCCGCGAAGCGCGCGATTCCTTCGCCGAGTTCGATGATATCCATCAGTATCAGTTCGGGCTTCCAGCGCTTGGCCAGTATTTTGGCGAACAGCGAGCCGAGTCCGCGGCCGCCGCCGGTGATTATTATTTTCTTGCCTTTGAGCGGGGTGCGCTCGCGGGAATAGTCCAGCAGCTCCGGCTTTGCCAGCATGGTGCTGCGCCTGGCGCCGTCGTAGCCTATGGCCAGGCGTTTGTCGCCGTAGAGCAGCTCGTAGAACGTCTTTTGTACCAGCGCTTCCGTCGGTGAACCCGCCGCGAAGTCTATGAGCTTCACGGTGGTCTTCTCCAGTTCCTTGCGCAGGCAGAGCGCCACGCCGTGTATGGCGCCGTATATCGGGTCGTAGACCTGGTCGGTCCTGTAGCCGAAGCCGCCGTCCAGCCGCGTGACCACGGCCAGGAAGGTGGACATGCCGGGTTCGACGGCGCTGAGCGGCTTGAAGAGGTGCTTGGCTGCCAGGAACAGCGGGACCGTGAAGCGGTTGAAGTCCGAGTAGGCGTCGGTGGAGGACGGCGCGAACTTCTTCTCGGCGCAGCCCAGCAGGTAAACGAGACCCTGCGTGTCGGGATGGGCCGCGGCGAAGTCCTGCAGCGCCTTATCGACGGCGGCGGTGTCGGACCAGTCCAGCGTCTGGGAGTCCTTCAGCCGGGTCTTTTCCGATATGAAGATATGGGAGTCGATCCGGTGCTTGGACAGCTCGGCGCGGTAGGCCTTGGCCAGCGCCAGGTCCGAGGCCATGATCAGCACGGGCCGGGAGGAGGAGTACTTCTTTATTACCTCCTGCTCCACGGGGGCGGGCGTTATCACGGGGATGTGACGGATATGGCGCTTGGGGTACTCCGGCGAGGGTTCCTCGTCGAAGGGCAGCTCCTGCTGGGAGGCCGGAGCCGCGGCGGGCGCGGGCTGGGCTGACGCGG
>DNQL01000088.1 GCA_003500765.1 Elusimicrobiota bacterium
CCTCGACCCCACCACGCGCCGCGTGCGGCTGCCCGGCGGGGGGGAGGCGCTGTTCACCGACACCGTCGGCTTCATACAGAAGCTGCCGCATTCGCTGGTGGCGGCTTTCAAGGCCACGCTCGAGGAGATCGGCCGCTCGGACCTGGTCATCCACCTCCACGACCTCGCCTCGCCCGCCCTGGCCGAACAGCACGCGGCGGTTAAAGCGACGCTGGCCGAGATAGGCGCCGGCGACAAGCCCACGCTAAACGTCTTCAACAAGGCCGACATGCCCGGAGCCAGCCCCGCCCGCGCCCGCCGGCTTGGGCGCTTCTTCCAGCCGCTCTGCGTCTCGGCGCTTAAAGGCGACGGCCTGGACGCCCTGCTGGCCAAGGCGGAAGCCATGCTGGCCGCCTCCTGGCAGGAGCGCGAGGTGGTCCTGCCGCGCGCCAGGGCCGGGCTCATAAAGGAGATATACAGGATAGGGCAGGTGCTGTCGGCCGACCACGGCGAGGCGGAGATACGCGTGCGCTTCCGCGCCACCGCCGCCAACTGCGCCCGGCTGGAAGCCCTGCTGGCCAAATAATCCTTGCGGCGCCGTCCATTTTTATATAATTTATAAACTTCACCATGTACGAACTATCCATAGCCCTCACCTTCATCGCCAGTTATCTCCTGGGCGGCATACCCGCCGGCTACCTGATAGGCAAGCGCTTCTACGGGCTCGACATCAGGCAGTACGGCTCCGGCAATCCCGGCACGGCCAATGTCTACCGCACCCTGGGCAAATGGGCCGGCATATCGACCTTCGCCATAGACTTCCTCAAGGGCTTCGTCCCGGCCTGGTTCGCCATGCAGTTCTACGTGCGCGACGGCCACTGGTGGATACCGGTAACGGCCGGCGCCCTCTCCATCGCGGGACATATCTGGACCATCTTCCTGGGGTTCAAGGGCGGCAAGGGCGTGGCCACGGCGGCCGGCGTCTTCATGGCCCTGCTGCCCATCCCCACGGCCGGAGCCTTCGTGGTCTTCGGGATAGCGGTGGCCATAACCAGCCATATCTCGGTCGGTTCGATGGCGGCCTCGATGGCGCTGCCGGTACTTTGCTATTTCCTGACCGACCCCAACGGCAAACAGCGCCCGTTCACCATACTGGCGCTGGTGGTCTGCGCCCTCATTTTCTACACGCATATCGCCAATATCCGGCGCATCCTCAAGGGGAAAGAGCTCTCCTTCCAGCACAAGGACGGGGCGGCCGCCGGCAGGAAGGAGGGGGGCGCCTGAGCTCCCGCTTATGACCGACCCCCTCGATAAAGAAGTCAAGATCTATTCCATCGCGACCAGCCTGAGCGAATCTATAATCTTCCTCGACGAGACGAGCGGCTCGCGCATACTGCCTATCTGGATAGGCCCGTCCGAAGCGCAGGCCATAGCCATACGCCTCTCCGGCTATCCGTCGCCGCGGCCGATGACGCACGACCTGCTCTTCGCCCTGATCAGGGAGCTGGGCTACACGCTGGACAAGGTCGCCATCAGGGACATAACCGACAACACCTATTATTCGACCATCTATCTCTCGTCAAAGGACGGCGCCGAAAAGAAGACCGTGGATTCCCGCCCGTCGGACGCCATCGCGATGGCGGTGCGCTTCGGCTGTCCCATCTACGTCTCCGAGGCCGTCTTCTCCAAGACCCAGGTGCTCTCCAAGCCCATCACCGAGGACGAGGTGGTAAAGTTCCGCGAGGACCTCAAGAATCTCAAGCCCAACGACATAATCTCGCAGCTGCTCAAGGAGCCCGGCCCGCCCGGCGGGCCCGGCAAGGGAGCGCTGGACGACAGGCGCGGGGAAGAGGAAGAAGAAGAGGAGGGGGACGATGAACAGGCATGACATCATAAAGGAGATCGGCCGCCACCTTACCACCGAGAAGGACGCCAAGATGGCCGTGCACCGCATCTTCGAGATGATGGCCGCGGCGCTGCGCTCCAACGAGAAAGTGGTCATCTCCAATTTCGGCACGTTCCGCGTCAAGGAGCGCCAGCCGCGCCAGATGCGCAATCCCAAGACCAACCAGAAGGTCATGGTGGGCCCGCGCAAGAGCATACGCTTCAAGCCGTCGAAGAAGATACTGATGGGCATCTGACGGGGAGACCCCCGGGAACGGCGGCGGAAGTATGTCCGAAAAGAATTATTTAACGATAAACGAGATAGCCGGCAAGACCGGCATCGCCCCGCACACCATCCGTTACTGGGAGTCCCGGTTCAAGCTGCTGCGCCCGCTGCGGCTGGCCAGCGGCCACCGGCGCTACACCCAGAAGGACCTGGAGACCGTAAACGAGATAAAGGACCTGGTCCTGCTCAAGGGCTATTCGCTGCGCGGCGCCAGGAAGGCGCTCTACGCCCGCGGCAAGTCCAAACCCGAAAAAAAGCAGTCCTTCATCCCGCCGGCTTCCGACGCTAAAACGATGGAGCTGCTCGAAGAGATAAAGAAAGAGCTCCGCCAGATAATGAAGGACCTCTGACGGTCGAGCGATTTTGAGACGGGCCCCGTTTTTGATAGAATAGCACCTCGACGTTTTCGACCTTCCTCACCGGGGCGTGGCTCAATGGTAGAGCGCTCGCTTGGGGTGCGAGAGACTCCGGGTTCAATTCCCGGCGCCCCGATGAGGAAGGTCGAACTATTTGGTAGAGTTACGGAAGGCCTGCTGAACGGCGCGGCGGGAAGAGCCCGAGTCTCAATCCGAGACGAGGGTTCGCCGGCGCCCCGATGAGGACGGTCGAATTTTTTTAGGGAAGGGGGAAACCATATGATCAGCAATAAAATAATAACAGCGGTCGTCTTCGTGACGGCTTTCGCCGCTTTCGCCTGCGCCGGCAAGGTCGCGGCCGAGAAGAAAGCCGTTACCGGCGGCGCGGCCGTTCCGGACCTGGCGCCCTACAACAACGAATTCGCCATAAAGCTCTACCGCGAGCTGGCCCCCGAAAGCGGAAACATCTTCTTCTCGCCCTACAGCATCACCTCCGCCTTCGCCATGACCCGCGAAGGAGCCAAGGGCGACACCGCCGCCGAGTTCGACTCCGTCTTCGGCTTCCCCGCCCCGGACAAGGGCCTGGCCGAAAGCTTCGCGGCCGCCGCCGCGGCGCTGGAAGCGGGCAAGGGAACCGCCAAGCTGACGCTGGCAAACAGCATCTGGCCGCAGAAGGGATACAAGTTCAAGGCCGATTACCTCTCCAAGCTCAGGAAAGCCTACGGCGCCCAATCCAATACCGTGGATTTCAGCAAGGACGCCGAGGCCGCCCGCGGGGAGATAAACGGCTGGACCGAGAAGAAGACCGAAGGCAAAATAAAGGACCTCTTCCCGGCCAAGTCGCTCAACTCGCTGACACGGCTGGTGCTGGCCAGCGCCGTCTATTTCAAGGGGACCTGGCTGCATCCTTTCGAGGCCGCCATGACCTCCGACGCCGACTTCTTCATAAAAGAGGGGGCGAAGCCGGTGAAGGTCAAGATGATGGCCCACCCGGGCCAGAAGAAGCGCCGCTACACCGCCGACGAGCTGGCCGCCGTGGTGGACCTGCCCTACGCCGGCGGCTCGCTGTCGATGATGGCCGTCCTGCCGCGCGACGGCAAGACGCTCTCCGAAGTGGAGGGCGCCCTGTCGGCGGCGAAAATAACCGCCTGGCGCGAGGAGATGGGCCTGCGCGACGTGAAGGCCTTCCTGCCCAAATTCAAGTTCAGCGCCAAGTACAGCCTGGCCGGGCTCCTGCCCGGCATGGGCCTGAAGCTGGCCTTCACCGACGCCGCGGATTTCTCCGGCATGGACGGCACGCAGGACCTCTACGTGCAGAAGGCCTTCCACCAGGCCTTCGTGGAGGTCAACGAGGAGGGGACCGAGGCCGCCGCCGCCACCGGCGTGGCCATGGGCCTCAAATCGATACAGATGGACTTCGAGGTGTTCCGCGCCGACAAGCCCTTCCTGTTCCTGATAATCGAGAACAAGACCGGCCTGGTGCTGTTCATCGGCCGCGTGGAGAACCCGGCCGCCTGAAGCGGCGATACGGGCCCGTGAGGCCCTGGGTCAGCCGGCCGTGAAGCCGGCCCGGCCCAGGGCCTTTTTCACGGCTTCGAGCGTCTCCGCCTTGCCGTCGTATTCCAGCTCCGCCTCGGCCCGCTCCAGGCTGACCTCCGCCGAGCTCACGCCGGGCACCGACCCGGCCGCCTTTCTGGCCCCCGCGG
>DNQL01000051.1 GCA_003500765.1 Elusimicrobiota bacterium
GCATAAACTCGGCCACGCGGGCGTCGGTGCGGGCGTGCCAGGGGCGCACCGGGTGGCGCAGGACTATGCCGTCCAGCGTGCGGCAGCGGCTTAAAGCCACATAGAGCTGCCCGCTGGCGAATATCCCGCCCTCCAGGTCCAGCACCATCCTGTCGAAAGTCTTGCCCTGGCTCTTGNNGGGCCACATAGACCTGGCCGTGGGCGAAGGTGCCCCGGCCGACGTCGACGATGACCCGGTCGAAAGTCTTGCCCTGGCTCTTGTGTATGGTGACGGCCCAGGCCAGCCGCAGCGGCAGCTGCATGAAGGTGCCGGCCGTCTCCGTTTTGAGACGGCCGGACTTCTCGTCGTAGGCGTAGCGCAGCAGCTCCCAGGTATGCGGGCCCACGCTTACCACGGGCCCCGTCTCCAGCCTCACCTTGGCCGCGCCCGGCTCCAGCGCCGTCACCACTCCCATCGTGCCGTTGACCCAGCGGCCGCCGGGATCGTTATTGAGCATCATGACCTGCGCGCCGGCTTTGAGCTCCAGGCTCTCGCCCGTGGGCAGCGCGGCCTCGTCGAAATCCCCGTCCAGGAAGCCCTCGTAGAAGCCGGACGGCGAGCGCAGGCCGGCCAGCCTCTCGGCGTTGAGATCGGCCGCCCGCTGGTTGGTGGTGGTAAGCTGTACGTAAAGTTCGCCGGCCGGAGGCTCGAACCCCGGCAGGTGGCGGGCGTTGAGGGCAGCCAGTTGCGCGGAGGTGGTCTGCGCGTCGCGCACGGCGTTGAGCAGGCCGATGAAGCCGTCGTCGCTCTGGCGGTAAACCTTCTTCAGCTCCACAACGTCCAGCCGCAGGTCCCGGAAGACGCGCGAATCGAAGAAATAATTCCCGGCGTAGGCGCGCGAGAAGGCCTCGCGCTCGGAGGTCTTGAGCACCGGCGGCAACTGGTGCAGGTCGCCGATCAGGACGGCCTTCACCCCGCCGAAAGGCAGGTGATGCTGTTCCCGCACCGAACGCAGGAAGATATCCGCGCAGTCCAGCAGGTCCGGCCGGACCATGGAGACCTCGTCGATTATCAGTATTTCGAGCGCCCGGTAGAGGGCGCCCTTGCCCCTTTTGGCGGCGGCGCGGGCCAGGCGGCCGGCTTTCTCCTGGGTGACTCCCGGCTTGAAGCCGAAAAAAGAATGCACGGTCTGGCCGCCGACATTGAGGGCGGCTACGCCGGTCGGGGCCAGGACGGCCTGCGACCTGCGGGAATTCTCCTTGAAGAGCCGCAGCAGCGTGGACTTGCCGGTGCCGGCGCGGCCCGTAATGAAGACGCAGCGGGAGGGGCCCTCCAGCAGGTCCAGCGCCCGCCTGAACTCGGGGTTTATCTCTATGTGTTCCTGCATCTCTTTAATTATAAAAAAGGGGGCCGACAGCGTGGTGTCGCCCTCCGATAAGCCGCATAGCGGCTTTCTCCGGGCACACCTCCGGCGGCAAGGCCCGCTTCAGAGGTCGGTGATATCCTGGAAGATGACGCCGGCGCCGACTATGCCCCCGTCGGGGCCCTTCATGTTGATGGAGCTGTAGCCGATGACGCGGCCCGAGCCGTTCACCTGGCACTTGAATTCCTGGCGGCGCACGGTGCGGCCGGTCTTGAGCACGTCGCCCAGGGCGTTGACCAGGTCGGGGCAAAGGTTGAAGAGCTCGATTATTTTCCGGCCCAGGAAATCCTCGGCCGTGCCGAGGATGTCGCGCGCCTTGGGGTTGAAGAAGATGACCTTTCCCTCCTGGTCCACTCCGATGAAGCCGCCGGAAAGGTTGTTGATGGTGCTCTCGCCGCGGGCGTTGAGCTGCGCGACGGTGGCCTCCAGGCGGGCGACGTAGAGGCGCTGGCAGAAATGGCGCAGCGCGGCCTCCGCGAATGCCGTATCCTCCGGGCTGAAGGAGCCCTGCATGGGGTTTATGTACTCCAGGACGCCGCCCAGCTTTCCGCCGAAGAAACAGGGCAGGGCCAGGGCGGACTTGGTGACGAAACCGCTGCCTTTATCCACTTTTTTCGTGAACCGCGGGTCGTTCTCCGCGTCGTTGACGACCAGGGTATCGCCGCTCTCCGCGCAGAAGCCGACTATCCCCTGGTAGGCGAAGCTGACCCCGACGAGGTCGGCCCCGACGGGCCCGATAGCCTTCTTAAAAGTCAGGGTCTTCTTGTCCGGGTCCGCCTCGAAATAGCTGACCGAGTGGCAGCCCATGCAGGAGGCCGACTTGCGCACGAAATTATCCCAGGCCTCCTCCTCGGAGGTGAACGGGGCGTCCGTATCCCTGAGCAGCGCGGCCAGGTGCAGCAGTCTCTCGCTCATCGCTTGTTCCTCTTTTTAGCCGGCGCGGCCTTGGCCGTCGGCTGCGGCGGAGCGCCCGCGAAGTCCAGCAGCCCGGCGGCGACGGTCGAGGCGAGCTTTTCCTGGAAGGAGGGAGTGTTAAGCAGCTCCTCCTGGTCGGGCATTATCATGTGGGCGTGCTCTATCAGTATCGACGGCATCTGCGTCATGCGCACCACGTGGTAGTCGCCGAAGCGCAGCCCCTCGTCGGGAAGCTTTATGTCGCGCAGGAAGGAGCGGTGCACCGAGCGGGCCAGGGCGAAGCTGTGCGGGTGGTAATGGTAGACCGAGAAGCCGCGCGGCGAGCCGAACGGATCCTCGCCGTCGCCGATAGCGTTATTATGCAGGCTGATGAACAGGTCTCCGCCGTTCTCCACGGCCAGGCGCGGCCTGTCCGTCAGGTCGACGTTCTCCTCGCCGGTCCGTGTCATATACACCGTCGCGCCCAGCTGCGACAGGCGGTCGCGCAGCTTGTCGGCCAGCGCCAGGTTCACGTCCACCTCGAAGGTGGCCATGGGGCCGACCGCCCCGTCCAGCCAGCAACCCTCGGGCATCGCGTCGTAGGCGAAATCCTTCATCGGCACCCGGGCATTGTCGCGGCACTTGTAGAACCGCGAATGGCCGGGGTCCAGCACCACCTTAAGTCCCTCCAGCGGCTTCGGCCATTTCAGGGACACGGCCGGCGGCCCCTTGAGGTCCACCTGCAGGCCGCGGGGACCGTAAGCGACATTGTAGCCCCAGAGCTCTTTGGCCAGCCGGAAATTGATCTCGGCGTAGCCGGCCCCCTGCCTCATGTCCACTTTTTTCACCAGTTCGTCGGCGGAATCATAGACGACCCAGTTGGTGTGCAGCCGGGTGTAGTAGAGGCGCAGGCGCAGGGTGTCCTCTTCATGCTCCACCGAATAGGGGACTTTCTCGTAGACCGTTATCAGCGCGGAAGAGCCCTGGCCGGCGGCCTTCAGCCTTATCGTGCCGGTCTTGGTCCTGGGCGCGCCGCCGGAACCCGCGGCGGACACCTTGCTCTCCTCCACCCAGGCGTGTTCCGACGGGGTCAGCCAGACGCGGCGCATCCCGCCGACGCGGCCGTCGGAGGCGAGCTTAACCCCGCTGGACAGGAAGAGGACGTACCCGCCGTCCTCGGCGCTGCGCAGGTTTACCGAGTCCGTGGAGATCTCGACCAGGGCGAACTTGTCGAGAATGTCGACTTTGATGTCCTGGGCGGCCCTGGCGCTGTGGCGGAGCACGCCGCCGAACCTGGCCGAAAGCTTAAGGCCGCGGCCGCGGTCCGCCCCGGAAATACGGTAACTGCCGTAATACCGGCCGGAACCGGTCGGGATCTCGGTCATCCGCTCGTCCTCGGCCACGCTGCCGAGCGAGAAAGTCACTTCCCTGCCGGGCTCGCCCGCCGCGTGCACGTTGAGGTAGTCTCCCGGCGAAAGTTCCAGGTCGGAGGAAGGGGAGATTATGGCCAGCGCGGGCTTGGGCTTGTCCCCGCTGGAGCCGCCGTTGCTGTAGCCTATCTTCACCTTCCTGGCCAGGAAAGTAGTGGCGTAGCCGGTGGCCCCCTCGCGCAGCTCGCAGTTGAAGGTGAATTCCCCCGCGGCTACCGGCAGGTAGGCGATGAAGCCGCCGTTGGTATGAGGTTTGACGAACTCGCCGTTGATGTAAAAAGGGGCGGTGGCGGGGCTGACCTGGCCGAAAATAAAGGTCTTTCCGACCAGCGGCAGCTGCTGTCCTTCCCGGGGGTATGAGACCTTTATCTCGCCGGCCTGCATGGCGGCGGCGAGGGCCGGGAGCAGCAGCAGGGAGCGAAGTATGGTGGAGTATTTCATTTTGTTAAAGTTTAAGCAACAGAAAGTTAACAGGTTTCGCTTATTATAATATATATCGCCCGTATGACAAAGATTGCGCTGCTCCTCATCGTCCTTGGATGTCCCTCCGCCCGCGCGGCGGATTTCACCGCCGTCAATCCCGGCGGCCGCGCCAACGGCATGGGCACGGCCTTCGGCTCCGTGGCCGACGACGCCTATGGCATATTCTACAATCCCGCGGGGCTCTCCGGCATGGGCTACCTTGAGACGGGCGGCGGCTTCGCCAGGAGGCTCTCCCCGGACGGCCCGGTGGGAGAGGCCAATTTCGTGTACGTACGCCCCAATCCCGACATAGAGGAGAAAGCGGCCGGCTTCGGCTACCACGCGGTGCGCCAGAGCGGCCAGGGGGAGAAGGACACTTTCCTGTTCGGACAGGGCCAGCGCTTCACGCTTAAATATCTACAGCAGCCCGTCTGGTGGGGCTATAATTTCCGGATAACCAGCCTGCGCTACCCCGCCGGCACCGAGGATGGCGGCAACAGCGGCAAGAGCCATTTCGGCCTGGGCGGAGACGCCGGCATACTGCTCTCGTCCAACAACGGCCTGCGCACCGGCCTGACGCTTTCCGACCTCAACTTCGGCCTGGGCAAGTCCTTCACCACCATCACGCTGGCCAACTCGATACGCTGGAAGGAGGTCCTCTTCGCGCTGGACCTGCGCGTGCGCGGCGGCCACGCCGAATTCTTCCCCGGCCTGGAGAAGCCGCTTTTCAACGACCTGCTGCGCGTGCGCGCCGGCAAAGGCGTCACTCTGGGCGGGGTGGATTACCTGGCGACGGGCCTGGGGATCAACTTCCTGCCCTGGGTTATAGACCTGACGGCCTCGCTGCCCTGGAAAGGGTTCCATGTGCACGGCGGCGTCTACGAGGTCAGCGTGGTCCACCGCTTCGGCGCCCCCACTTTCAGCGAGCGGTTCGTGGGCGACGCGGCCGGCCGCGCCCGCGAGCTGCGACAGCAGATAGACGGCCTGCGGCAGCAGCGCCTCGACCTGGAGAATTCAGTCATGACCCTGCGCGTCAACAAGGGCGTCATGGAATCGGAACTTACGCAGAGCCAGTCGCGCCTGCGCGACCTGGAGGACAGGCTAAAGGACGCGGAGATCTCCGTCCTGGACGCCCAGTTCCGCCTGGAGAATCCCCCTCCGCCGCCCCCTCCGGCCCCCAGGGCGAAGCCTCCGGAGAAGTGGCCCAAGCGCCACGCCGTGCAGCCCGGCGAGACGCTGCGCTCGATAGCGTCCAAATACTACGGCAACCCCAATCTCTGGGAGCGCATATACCAGGCCAACGAGAAGAACATCTTCCGCGGCCTGCCGCGCGAGGGGTCCGTGCTGGAGATACCGCCGCCGGTAAGATAATATGCCCACGGTACAGATAATTTCCTCGTCCGAAAAGGACAAGAACATACTGCAGGGCGCCTTCGCCGACCTGGGGGCCGAGACCATCTTCTCGCTCGACCTCAACGACGCTCTCGCCATCTTTGAACGCGTCCGCCCGCGCGCGGTCTTCATAGCCGACGGCGAGGACCCGCCCTCCGAGATAAAGATAAGGGAGATATTGAGAATAGCCCCCTTCATGCCGGTCGTGGTCATGCTCAAGCGGCGCGACGCCGCGCGCGCCGTGGCGCTGATGAAGCTGGGCGCTTTCGATTGCGCGCAGGCGCCCTGGACGCCCGAAGAACTGCGCCCGCTGCTCAAGAAGGCCCTCAAGCTCAGCGGAACCGCCCTGGCCGTCGCCCCGCCGCCGCCGGATAAGATGCGCAAGGCCATACTGGCCGCCGGCGCCCTCGCCGCGGGACTCTTCCTGTTCGCCCTGGGCTACGGCCTCTCGCAGTACCGTAAGGCCGAGGCGGCCCGGATACCGGACACTGTGGAGCTTCCGTATTCCCACCCGGCCGGTATAGCCTTCGCCGACGGAGAAGTGCTGGTGGCCGACTGGTACACCCAGTCCGTCTACAGGCATTCGACGGCCGACTACAAGATAAACGGCGTGACCAGTTTCCCGGACCTCACCCCGGTGGGACTGGGACATTCGGCCGACAATCTCTGGCTGGCCACGGCCGACGGGCGGATAGAGCGGCGTTCGCGCGACAAGCGGCTGACCAGGACGGCGGCGGCGAAGCACGGCATGTCCGCGCTGACCGGGGTCTGCTTCGACGGCCTCTATGTCTGGACGGCCGACGGCAAAAAGGGCGTCTTCCAGAAGCGGATGAACAACGACGACCTTCGGGTGCTGGGCGAATACCCCTACCGCGGCGAACTGGCCGCTTTCACCTGCGACCGGGATTTCCTCTGGGCCGCCGACTCGAAGTCGGGCGAGATAGTGAAGTTCCCGCTGGATAACCCCGAGAAGTCGGCCGCCGCCATGAGCGTGGCGGAACTCGCCGACCGGACCTTCAGGGCCACGGCGCTGGGCACCGACGGCACGAGCGTCTGGCTGACGGGAGAGAGGGGCGGCAGGGGACTGCTGATAAAGAAAAATGCCAGATTTTAACTCTAAAGACTACATCCCGGCCGCGATACGCCTGCCGCACGATGCCCCCCCCGCCTGGGGACGGCTGTCCCGCGTGGACCCGGCCGGCTGCGCGCTGGTGTCCCGCTTCGAGCTGAAGGAGGGGTCCGGCGCCGCGCTGGCCTTCGAACTGGGCGACGAAACATTTTCCGATATCATGTCGCGCGTCCGCTCCCGCCGCCGCGACGCCGAGGGCTACTTCGCCTACGAGATATCCTTCACCGACGAACTTCAGAGAAATAACCTCCAGCTGGCCCTCGCCCGCCTGGCCGCCCGCTAAAATCATATAATTGAGCCGTGGAGAGGAAGAAAAAGATCCTCGCGGTTTCGCTCGCGGCGCTGGCGCTGGCCGGCGGCGGCGCGTGGCTTTTCCTGGCGAAAAAATACGGCGGACTGGGCGGCGCCGTCGCCTCCGCTCTGGCCGAAACGGCCTCGCGCAGGGCCGGCCGCGAACTGCGCATAAAGTCCGTTTCGTTCTCCCCCCTGGGAGGCCTCACCCTGCTAGGCGTCGAGGTATCGGAGCGGCCTTCTTTCAGGAACGGCGTGTTCTTCTCCGCGGAGAAGGCGCGGCTGGCTATGCCGCTGATGGCCCTCCTGCGCGGTTCCGTGGTCTTTTCGGCGGCGGAGTTCGACGGGGCCTTCTTCAAGATACGCGAAAGCGGCGGAGAATGGAATTTCAAGGACCTGCTGGCCCTGCTGCCCGACACGGTCAAGGGACTGCACCTGACCTGGAACGCCAGGCGCCTGGTCTTCCGCGGAGCGCGCGTACAGGCGGACCTGGACACCGCGGGCCTTTCGCTGGACATGACCGACACCGGCGCCGTCGTGAAGCATTATTCCTCTTTCGGCGGTAATTTCAACGTAGAGGCGTCGGGGCGGGCCGGCACGGCCTGGGGCGGACGCCTCTTCACGGGCGCCTACGAGGCGAAGGTGGACCTCAATTTCACGCCGCTGGGGCTGGACTCGACGTCGGGCAGGCTGAAGATGACGGGCCTGGAACTGGGCGACATGAGGCTGGCGCGGCTAGGCGGGCGCTGGGACTTCTTCAGGATAGGCCGCGGCGCGGAGCGCAACTATTCGCTGGAAGCCGAAGCTGACGATTTCTTCGCGCCGGGCTACCGCAGCCCTTTCAGGGACGCGGTGGACAAGGGGCTCAGGTCCGTTTTCTCGGCCATGGGGTCCGCGCCTCCGGCGATAGACGACATAAAGGCGGACCGCTTCTCCGCGCGGGCCTCTCTGAAAGGCGGGCGCCTGCGGGTGGAGGACCTGCGGCTGGAAGCCGGTTTCGCCGGCCTGCGCGCGGCCTTCGCGGCCGGGGCCGGCGGCGGGACCGATCTGGAGATAGAAACAGAGGCCGCCGGAAAGAAG
>DNQL01000113.1 GCA_003500765.1 Elusimicrobiota bacterium
GGCCCCGGGCAGGGCGGCGGCGTAGCCGGCCGCTTCCACGCCGGTCGTGAAGACCCGCACCGCGAAGCCGTTGGCGGAGAGGGCCGCCGCGGCGGCTTTCAATTTTCCTTCGTTCATTATCCCTAGATTCTCGTCCATAGTAGCGCCTCCGTTGTATACAAAATCACAGGGCCTGTATCCGGGCGTCAATTGCGCCCGTTCCCAATGATTCATTATAATATCAATTGTGAGCGCCCGGGAAGCCCCGGACGCTCCGCTTATGCTTTACGGGGGTTATATCAGTCCAGCGGCGAGGCACATTTTTATTGCGGCGGTCGCGGTCCTTCTTTGCGGGGGACCCCTCAGCGCCGCCATGCCCGTGAATCCCCGGTTCACGCAGGCTTACTCTTCCCAGCTGGGAGTGGCTTGGGACCTGGCGCTGCCAGGCGATACCCCCTGGACGGTCATCTCGGCGGACCCTTCTTTCACGGTGTGGCATTCCTCCTCCGTTCAACTGCCCGGTACCGAGGGCACGGATTACGGGGGGCTGGCCCCGGGGACCACTTATTATTTCAAGGTCAAGAACGCGGCCGAGCCGGACGATCAGTATACCGCGGTCATAAGTTCCGCTACCGACCCGGTGGCGCCGACGGCCATATCGGTACAGGCCGTGCATCCTTCCAGCGCGGCCATCACCTGGAATAGCGCCGGGAATTCCGCCGGAACTCTTTATTTGATCGAGGCGGGGATAGATCCGGCCTACAGTATCGCCGCGGCGGTGTCCACCGCCACCTGGCCCGGCGCCGGGCTTCCGTACGAACTGGAGGGATTGAGTCCCGACACCACTTACCACATGCGCATACGGGCGCTTGGGTTCGGCCTCACCGATTCCGACTTCGCCGTAATAGGCGCCACGGTCACGCTGGCGGTGTCCCCGGATTACCCGTCCTACGACGCGGTCTATTCCACCCGCGCCTCGCTTTCCTGGTCGCCGGAGGAGAATCCCTATTGGACTATATACGAGACCCAGGTCTCCACCGACGGTTTCGCCACCGTCAATTATTCCACGCGTGCCGCCGCCGATTATATCTCTCCCTACCCGCTGACCCCTAACACCACCCATTATTTCAGGACGGCGGCCGTAAACGGCTACGGGCATTACTCCGAATTCATGACCTTCCTTTCCACGCTTACTCTTTCCGCCGCTCCGGCGCCGCACGCCGCGCCGCTGACGCTGCTCGACGACGACTACAATTCGGTCACGGCGCAATGGGCCGATAACGGCAATCCGGGCTACACCGAATACTATGTGCAGGCCTCCACTGACCCGTCCTTCAACGGCATAGACGCGGGCAACCCGCGCGAGTGGGCGGCCGGCCTTTCCGCCACGGTAACGCCGCTGGACCCTTCTACGGAGTATTTTTTCAGGGCGCGTTCGCGCGATCTATACGGCAGGATGAGCGGCTGGCTGGACCTGGGTTCCATTAACACCGAGGCCGGCGCCGACGTGGCCCCGCCGACCATCTACAGCACCCAGACCGGCGACGACACCTGGCGCGGCTCTTCGGGCGGCCTCTACCAGGTCTATTTCACAGACCTGGTGTCGGGCCTGGCCCGCTTCGACGTGAAGGCCACCACCGGGCCCGACATGAACAGCACGGAGATAGCCCCGTGGACCACCGCCGCCTCCTTCGCCGGCGAGAACGAGTACCTTACCGCCTGGCCGCTGCCGGCCGCGGTCTTCTCGGCAATACCCGAAGGAGCCACAGCCTATATCTCCGTGCGCGTTTACGACATGGCGGACAATGTCGCCTATTCGACGGCGCCCTTCTACGTGCGGCGGGACCTTACCGCCCCCGCCGCCGGTTCCCCGTCGGCCTCCCCGGCCGGATGGCTGGGCTCGGACCCGGGCGCCGTTTTCACGCTGCCTTTCACCGATGCCCTGTCCGGCCTGACGCTGGTACAATACAGCGCCAGCCGAAGCGCGGCCACCGGCAACGGCAATGTGCTGGGCTGGACCGCGATAGACTCCTTCGTGTCCTCCGCGTCCTGGTCGGAGAGCTGGGGCGTGAATTTCGAAGCGCTCCAGGACGCCGTCACCAACTACATCACCGTGCGCGCCTACGACGCGGCCGGCAACGCGACGCAGGTCACCGACGCGTTCCTGGTGCTCAAGAACACCATAGGGCCTTTCGTGGGAGTGACCTGGCCTTCCGCCCTGTTCACCTCCTCCGCCGCGGCTATAACCGGCACCGCCTCGCCCAGCGACTCCACTTCGGAGGTCGCCGCCGTGGAGGTGGCCCTGCGCCAGGAGAGCTCCGGTCTTTACTGGGACGGCGACTCCGCCTTCTCCTCCGCCGCGCACGGCTGGCTGACCCCTTCGGGCCTCGAGGCCTGGTCGCTGGACGTTTCCACCCTGCCGCTGGTGAACCTGTCCTCATACACGGCGGTCGTGCGGGCGCTGGACGACATGGCCCGCTGGACGGCGGACTACTCGTCTTTCACTTTCACGCTGGACACCGGCGCGCCGGCGGTTCATGTCTCCACCCCGGTAAACGACAGCCAGGTCTATTATTTCGACGAGGTCTCCGGCACCGCGGCGGACGGGACGGACGAGGCCGGTCTGGCCCGCGTGGAGGTGGCCGTGCGGCGTACGGCGGACGGGCGCTGGTGGAACCCTTTCCTGCGCTCCTGGACTTCCGCTTTCGTTTCCAGCGCGGCCGTAGGCGGCGCCTCCTGGTCCTTCTATCCCGACGCCCGCCTGCGCGGCGAGCTGATACATGAGCTGACCTACTACGTTACGGCTTCGGCCTATGACTCCGCCTATCCGGCCAATTCCACGGGTTTCAGCGTACAGGGGACGACTTTCACTTATCACGACACGGTGCCTCCCGCCGCCCCCTATTCAGTCGCGGGCACAAGCGGCACGCTGCCCGGACGGATGGAAGTCAGCTGGATCTTTGCCGGTGACGACGGGAATACCGGCTACCTGCCCCAGGGCGGCTTCGCGGTCCATTACGCCACCTGGACCGGCTTTTCTCCCAGCACCTCCTCGGCCCAGGTGCAGGTCTCTACCGCGGCGCTCGAAGCGGGAACTACTATAACCTACCTGGTAGCCGATCTCTGGTCCAATACCACCTACTATTTCAGGGTCTGGGCCCGCGACGACGCCGGCCTCTGGTCGGCCGTTTCGGCCGAGGGCGAGGGTGTTTCGGGCGAGGACCTGGACCGCCGTATAGCCGGCCACGTTCGTCTGCCTTCCGGCGCCGGCGTCACGGGCATACTTATGGAGGCCGTGAACAATTCCGGCGAGACCGTGGCCACCGCCTACACCATAGACGACGGCAGCGGCAGCTTCACGCTCACGGACCTCGACGACGGTATCTACCGGGTGCAGGCAACCTGGGTCAGCGACGATATAGTAAGTTCCGTCTCCAAGGACGGCATACCTATGGGCTACGCCGACACCTATTTCGTGCTTTCATCCGAGTTCCTGCTGGCCAGCGTCTCGGGAGTTATACCGGCGGGCCTCAGGACCTCCGGTCTGCGCCCCGCCGCGGCCGCGGGGGGAACGGTCAAATTGCTGCAATTGGGCCGCCCCGTCGCCGCGGTCGCGCCCGACGCTTCCGGTGAGTACCGCTTCTCCGGACTCCTGCCGGGCGTCTATACTCTGCGCTTCGAGACCGAGGCGGGGGTTTCGGACTACCGGGTAACTCTGACGCCGGGAATGGACCTTTTCTTCACGCCTCTGGCCGGGCCGCTCCGGGAGGGCACGGCTTACGCCTATCCCAACCCCGCCGGGTCGGGGTGGGTCAAGTTTCATTTTAAGACGGACGCGGCTTCAGTCAGGCGGCAGGTCTCGGTCTTCACTCTGGACGGCAGGCTGGTCCGCCGGATAAACGATTCCGCGGGCTGGACCAGCCCGGCGGCCGGAACTCACGAGTACCGTTGGGATTTCTCGGGAGAAAAAATAGCTCCCGGCGTCTATTTCTGTTCGCTTAAAGTGCAGGACGCGGCTACCGGGGATACCCGGGTAAAAATCATGAAACTGGCTGTAATACGATAGCGGTCAAGGAGAAAGGATGCGGTCAATAAAAGCGGTTCTGATCCTCTTGTTGTGGGCGGGCCCCGCCTCGGCGGCCCTCTCCGATATGTCCGTCTCGGTGCGCGATAACGCCGGCTCGGTCCGGGCAACGTTCTCCAATACCGAGTCCATAACGCTGCACCAGCAGGTGCGCAACGACACCGACGCCAGCCCTTCCCAGGTCGCTTTCGTCTTCAAGGTGCTGAACCCCGCCGGCGCGATAGCGTTCAAGCACACCGGCAATGCCGCGCCCGGCACGCCGGGCCTGGCCCAGACCCAGCTCTCCGGTCTGCAGATAGCCCGCTTCTACTCGACCCCGGGGCAGTATATCTTCCGCGGTGAGGCCACCCTCGACGGGGTCACGCTGACGGCCGACATCTCGTTCACCGTCGCCTCGCCCAACATCACTCTCATCTACCCGCCGTCGGGCTCGCGCGACCTCTCCGACACCCCGCTCACTTTCCGCTGGACCTCCAGCGGCGCCGCGCGCTACCGCGTCACGGTGGCCGATAACCCCAGTCTCAACATCCCGGTGCATACCGGGACCAATAACGGCGAGTCTTCGTATTCCTACCCCATAGCCCCGTCGGAGCCGCGCGAGCAGCTGGTCGGAGGCCAGGTCTATTACTGGAAAGTGGAAGGTATCGACGCCGCTGGCAACAAGATCTCGGAGAGCCTCACCTACAGTTTCTCCATGCGCTCGGAGTCCTCGTCCCAGTCTCGCAATGTCATGGTGAAGAACGTATCGGTGACCACGGCTGTCCTGGACTGGGAGCAGCCCATAACCTTCAAGGCGGCGGTCTATAACGGCGGCGGTACCAGCGAAAGCAATATCTCCCTGCGCTTCTCCCTGGGAGGCATACAGGCCCAGGACTCTCCCAAGGCGATAGAGATGCTGGCTTCCGGCCAGACCGTAGAGTACTCGTTCACCGCCTTCGCGCCGGCGGACCAGGACCAGAGCCTGGCCGTCGCCTGCGTGGATATCTTCGACGACAATATCCCCGACAACTGCAAGACTCTGCTGGTCTCCCGCTCGCAGGCCCCGGCCGGAGGGACTTCGTCGTCCCGCCAGCTGACCTACGAGGAGATGTGGCAGGCCATACTGCAGCGCCTCGGCCCGGAGGCCGCGGCCGAGCTGCAGGGCTACACTTTCTCAGCGATAAGCTGCCCCAGCTGCACAGGCGACGAACTGCAGGATATCTTCCTGCAACTGCTCAGCGGCGAGGCGGAGCTGATCTCGGCCAGCATAACCGGCGCCGACGGCTCGGGCGCCGCGGCGACGACCGCGGAAGCTTCCGCGGACGACTCGGCCGGACCGCAGGG
>DNQL01000170.1 GCA_003500765.1 Elusimicrobiota bacterium
GGCCAGCGCGGCGGCGACCCCCGCCGCAACAGATATCGCCAGGCAATAACGCGGCTCCAGCGCCGGACCGGCCGCGCATATATAAAATACGCCGGCCGGCAGCAGCGCCGCCCCCAGGATCATGAGTTTTAATTTATCGCCAGTTTTCGTTTTCGGCTCCTGAATATCCGGTTTGCCGTATTATACACAGTGAAAGGGAGTTTAATCCCGAAGAAACCACGAAAAGCGTCTTCCTCGGCGGCGCGGAGATCCCGGACGTTCGTCAGCCGGGTTTCATGGCCTTCCCGATATTGTCAAGCAGTTCTTCATTCGGGACGGGCTTATGCATCAGGGCTTTTACCTGCGGGAACTTGCCAAAAGCGGCGACGGCGGAACCCAGCCCGGTTACGACTATAATGGGGAGGTCCTCCGTGGCCGGGTTACCGGTTATGCGGCGGGCGAGAGTGAGCCCGTCCACTCCCGGGAGCATGGCGTCCAGAAGCAGCAGGTCCGGGTGGAATCCGGCGATTGTCTTCTCAACCTCCCCACCTTTCTCGCAACAGGCGGTCTCATATCCCGCCTCGCCGAGTATGTCGCTGAAAAAATCCCTTACTTCGGGGTCGTCATCCGCTATAAGTATCTTTTTTCTCATATTCTCCCGTAAAAGCCTAGAGGCCGGCGCGCCCGCCGCCGGCGAGCACATCCAGCACCTCGGCCGATATCCTGTCCACGTGTTCCTGTTTGTTAAGCATACGCATCACCTGGGGATAGCGGGACACGCTGTCCCTGCTGATAGTGTTGAAATGCGTCGCCGTCACCACTATCACCGGGATATGGCGCAGCACGGGGTTGCGGCTCATCTCTTCGAGCATCTGGATCCCGTCGAAGTCCGGCATGGAGATGTCCGTGACGACCGCGTCCACCCCGCCCTCCAGGAAATAAGCTATGCCCTGCAGGCCGGTATGCCCCACCAGGACATCGAAATACTCTCCCATCGCGGCGGCCAGGAGCTCCGCGAAGATCTCGTTATCGTCCAGCACCACTATCTTTCTACGACCGTTCCGGTTCATTTCCCTTTTTGCGGCTGACGGGATGATGGAGTGTCACAAGGCCGGCGGTGACATGACAACTCGCAGCCGAAGCCGCACACCATCCCGGCCATGGCCCGCGCCGCCTCGGCATCGGCGTTAACGATCAGGATACGCTTTCCCGTGAATTTGACTGAACCGCCCATAGATAAACCCCGGGATAGTTTATTAGTATCCCGCGGGCGGTTCCACTCAATTTATTTTTAAGAAAGGAGTACCGGCAGGATCATGGATATTTGCGATGTGAGGCTTGATATACGCGCCACAGTTCCGCGGTGCTATGGGTGGGCTGACCGTAGGGACTTCCCGGAAGGGAGGCCCAGATGCGGTTAAGTTTGGCCAGGGCGGCGGAAAAATTGCCTCGATCGCCCGAGTTCAGGACCAGCTTATAGGCCCCGGCCCTGCGTATTATTTCAAGGCAGGCCCTGTCCTGATTAGGAGGAGAGAAGTCCTCCAGGCGAAGCGCAGAGGCCAATCCCTTCCAGGTGGATGTCAGGAACTGGTAACGCCCCGCGGCGGTGGAGCAGAGCCGGCCGGCGCAGATGCGCCGGTCAGGATGCTCGGCATAACTGTCGAAAGTCGCGAAGGTAAAAATGTAGTTGTAGTGCCAGCCGGTGCCCTCGGCGTAAGCGATGGTGTCCAGGAAAGCCCTGACGGTCCGGGGGAGTTCGCAAGCCCCGCCGGCAGAAGTGGCCGCCACGGCCGCCATAGGAAGAAAGCCTCCCCTCACGGGACAGCCCGGCAGCTCGGAGCCGAGACGCACTTTCACGTACTCCCCGATAAAGGAGGGCTCCCCGGTCGTTTCGTAATGGGCGCCGGGTGACAGCTCGCAGGCGGGGCGGGAGGCGTCCCACGGGGAGGACATCAGAGTAACAGGAGAATTCGCCGTGAGGAAAAAAGAAGTTTCTTCCTCAAGCCCCTTCATGCCGCCGCCGCGCGCGGGCCAGTCGAAGCCCGGTTCGTCGCTATCCGGAGGCAGGGACTGGGAGGCCTCTAAGTAACCTTCCGGAGCGGCCGACGCCGGCTCGGGAAAGTCCGGCACAGGGATATCGCCGGAGGAAGAAAGCTGCTCAAAGGCGGACCCTGCGCGGCATATGCCGCCCGGCAACAAAAGGAGCGAACAGAACGCGGATACCAGCAGTTTCATACCCGACCCCTTAAATGAAAACGCCGACGTCTGCCAATAGTATAGCAGGCGATATCCTGAACGCCACTAAATTTTTAATTAAGTTACTGGACCGCCGGGTGCGCGGGCAGAAAGAAGCTGAACACGGCTCCCTTGCCAGGCTTTCCCTCGGCCCGCACCGTACCGCCGTGCCGCAGGACTATGCGGCGGACGGTATTGAGACCGATACCGGAACCTTCGAACTCGCCCGGCGGATTAAGGCGTTGGAAGGCCCCGAAGAGGCGCCCGGAGTCCTTCATATCGAAACCGAGTCCGTTATCGCGCACCGAAACGGTATATCCCCGTTCCGATGTCTCCGCGGATACTTCCACCCGCGCTTTTTTAAGACGGCGGGTATATTTAGCCGCGTTCCCAAGAAGGTTCGTCAGCGCCTGCTTGAGCATCGCCCGGTCCCCCTCCACGACAGGAAGCTCGCCGACGCGCCACTCGATCTCTCTGCCCGCCTCGCCGGCCGACACCTCGGCTATGGCTTCCTGCACTACCTCGCCTAACGGGAAAGAGGAGAAAGAGAGCGGGGCGCGGCCCGAGCGGGAAAGCGCCAGGAGCCCCTCTATCAGGGCGTGGAGATTCTTCACCGCAAACCGTATCCGTCCCAGGTACCCCCTGCTTTTCTCGTCCAGCGCCGGGCTCAGGTCCTCTTCCAGTATCGAGACGAATCCTTCTATCCGGTTCAGGGGCCCTTTCAGGTCGTGGGAGACGGAATAGGCGAAAGCGGCCCATTCCTCGTTGCCGGCCGCAAGCTCCGCGGTGCGCTCGGCTACCCGCTGCTCCAGGCCGGCGTTAAGGGCCCTTATCTCATCTTCCGCCTTCTTGCGCGCAGTAATGTCCCGGCCCAGCACAACCAGGCCCTTGCGCCGCCCGTCGGGATAAAAGAGCGGGGACTTTATAACGTCATATACCGAAACCGTGCCGTCATAGCGGGGCACGGTCTCCTCGCCGCTGGACACCACACCCTTGCTCCAGGCCGCTTCGTCGCTGGCCTCGCAGGTAAGAAAGGCGTCGTGGTGCAGGGGGCTGTAATCGGCCAGCTCCGAATCCTTCTTCCCCCTGTACGGCACGTTCTCAAGATGGAAAAGTTCAAGGTCGGCCCTGTTAGCCTCCAGCCAGCGGCCCTCGCCGTCCTTGAAGCAGATTATATCCGGCGTACCGTCAATAAGCGCGCGCAGGCGCTCCTCGCTTTCCCGGAGTTCTTCCTCGCGCAGGAGCACTCCATTGCCGGCCCCGGGCATGGCCGCCGCAGTCGAGCCGGACGAGACCCCCTCCAACGCCGCTTCGAGCTTTTTTAAAAGTTCCTCCCTCCCCTCCGTCGCCGCGGCTTCGCAGTCATAACAGAAGAAAAGTTTTACCGGCTTCAGCGTCTCATAATCGCAGAAACCTTTTACAAGAGCATACCCCTCCGACAGCGGCATGCGGGCGTCGAGCACCGCCAATGACGGCGGACCGGCCAGAGCCGCCCGCAGCGCGTCCTCGGCGCAGAAAGTTTCCTGGAAGTCGATCCCTTTTCCGCGCGCGAAATCCCCCACGGCCTCCCTGGCCGCCGGGTCCCTGTGCAACATCAATATTTTCATTTTCCCCACCCCCGGAACATGTTACAAAACTTCTCGCCTGTCCGCGCGCCAGCGTAGGAAGCATGGACGCCATGGCTAAAATACGTTGTGTGTCACCTTAATCCCAGTTTAACCTGCGATTTTCAAAACACCCACCCGGGTTATTATCGGAACCCGCCGCCGAGGGCGTTGCCCACCCCCATAGCGCCGCGCTTGAGAATAAATTAAGGAGTCGGGCCCTTGTCGCGCCGGGCCACGGCCTGTATACTACTTTTGAAGAATAAAATCGGCAATCCGAAACCACACATATGTCTGCCATAACCGGCCCCGGACTAATACTGACATTACTGCTGCTCACAGCGGCGGCGCCGGACTGCTTCTCACAAGTTCAGTGGACGCAGAACAAGACCATCTACGGCCCGGACGGACGCCTGGACTTCTACCAGGTCTCAGATCCCGTCGAAAAGGCGGCGCTCGGTTCGGCGGTATCCATGTTCAGACTCAATGCCGGGCTACTGCCCGACGGCGGCTATTACAGACTTACGGGGAGGACATTAGGCGACACTTACTCAGGATTATGCCCGGGGGAACCCTTTTACGACCAGCCCGTCGGGGCGGTCTGTTCCGGAACATTGATAGCCCCGGACCTGGTACTGACCGCCGGGCATTGCATGGCGGAAAACCCCGGCCTCCCCGACAAATGCGCCGCCACCAGATTCGCTTTCGGTTTCTCCCTGGCGGCCCCCGGCGCGCCGCTGAGACTGATCCCGGCGGAGGAGGTTTACTCCTGCAAGGAGAAAGTCCTGTATTCCTACTCCGGAGGCAGGGATTACGCCGTTATCCGCCTGGACCGCCCGGTTTCCGGCCATGAACCCGCCGCTCTGCAATTCTCACTCCCGGCGCCCGGCGCCCCCATATTCTCCATAGGCGGGCCTTACGGGCTGCCGCTTAAAGTCCTGGAAGGGGCGACGGTAAGGCGCACTTACGACGACGGGCAGTTCATTCTCACCGACATTGACTCCTCGGGCGGCAACTCGGGAGGAGGAATATTCAGCGCCGAGAGCGGGCGCCTTATGGCGGTGCACGTGCACAGCAACGACCCGGACCTTATCAGGATACCCCTGCCCGCTGGTCACGGCCTGCCGCCTGAAGACCACCGCGTCAGGGATGGCCACTGCCTTACCGCGGCCAGGTACGGGACCGCGCAGGGGAACGGAAAAAGGGCGGTACTACTTAAGGCCGTCCCCGGGCTTGCCGCCCTGCTATCCGGTGAAAAAACGGTAGAGCTAGACCCAGAACTTTCGGATTTCGACCCGATCCCGCAAGCGGAGCAAGTCTTTAACGCACAGCGGCTGTTCCACTGAAATCTTTCGGCCAAAGAATTTTAACGTCCACTGGCCGGCACGGAAGGGTCACGCCCGGCTTAAGCAGCCAGTATCCGGGCCGCGGCGGCCAGGATATCGGCCATCGGCTGGGTTTTAAGCAGGGCGGCGCGGTAACTGGGAAGTTTTCTGAAAGCGTTCGCGAGCAGCTGGTCGTCAGCCATGGAGGAGAGAAGTATGAACGGCGTCCTTGCCGTAGCGGCCATGCATTTTATCCCCAACGCCACGTCGTAGCCGGTCATATCTCCCAGATTGTAGTCCAGCATTATCAGGTCCGGCAGGCAGCGCAGGGCTGCCTTAACACCCTCTTTGCCGCTCAGGGCCGCGTCCACCTCGTAGCCCTCCTCGCGCAGCGCCGCGCAGAGCATAAGCGAGAAGGATTCGTTGTCTTCTATGACCAGTATTTTCATGATGACCGTTTAAACCGAAACAAATATTGCACTTTCCATTCTCAAAAAGCTCCACCCTGCAGTTGGCGCATAACCTGCGCCAGCCCAGCGAGAGCGCAGGCGTTTCCATCACCCGCGCCGCCGACTTGCTGGCCGGCCTGGCCGCCTGAATTATCTAAGGCGAAGAAGCTGGCGTCCCCGATATCCGTTTACTTTATAATCTCTCCCGCCCAGAGTCTTTCCAGGAACACCTTCCACGGTAATATGGTTATGCCATCCACCAGCCTGGGGGCCAGGTCCAGGGAGACAACAATGGAGTTTTTAACCTTGTATTCCTCCCTGAAGGCTTTCAGACCTTTGAGATGATGCGGCGCCGTCTGGGCGGAGCCCTTAACCTCTACGGCCGTATGATGATCACCGAGGATAAAATCCACTTCCAGCTGCGACGCGGTGCGCCAGTAGGCCGTTTCATACGAAAGGCCGGAATAATGGCTGTGCGCCTTTATCTCCTGGAAGATGAACTGCTCGAAAGCCTTGCCGAAAACTTCGTTCCCGGCAACCACCTCCGTCCGCTTAAGAAGAAAGTTGGGCAGCGAAACGTCGAAATAATAAAATTTCGGCGCCAGGACCACGCGCCTCTTGGGTTTTTTCCGGAACGATTGGACAAAGCTCCCCAGGAGGGTATCAGAAAGTATCTGGAAATAGCTTTTAACGGTGGGGCCGCTGACCCCGCAATCCGAAGCTATGTTGTTATAGTTCACTATTTCGCCGTTGCTGAAGGCCGCCGCCTCCAGGAAACGGGCAAAAAGAGGGACGTTGCGCGAAACGGCTTCCGCCGCTATCTCCTCTTTAAGGTAATCCCCGATATACGCATGAATAAGCTTTCCCGCGGCGGCCGCCTGATAATGGCGCGGGAGCAGGCCGTTATTAAGCGCCTTATAAAGGTCAAAATCCCGGATCTCGCCTGAAACCAGGGGAAAAAGCTCGTAATGCACGGCGCGGCCGCCCAGAAGATTGGCGCCCGCGCGCTTAAGTTTCCGGGCGCTTGAGCCGCAGAGTATGAACCGTACGCCCTTGTTCACCATAAGCCACTGAATTTCGTTAAGCAGGGCCGGCACAAGCTGTATCTCGTCTATCACTACCGGAGCCCTGGGCGCAACGGCCAGTAATTCTTCGCGCAGCAGGGCCGGTTTTCTGCTCAGCCGCTCGTACTCCTGGGAAAGCAGAAGATCGTAATATTTTGACTCAGGAAAAAGGTTTTTCAAAAGGGTGCTTTTTCCGGTCTGGCGCGGACCTAGCAGAAAGCAGGTTTCATTTTTTGACAATTCCAGTCTTTGAAGGCGTTTATACATAGGAGGAATTATACTTTACTTTAACATGATATAACAAACCATGTATATATAATTACATACATCTGTATCCCTCCAAGCTTATTTTATAACGTTCAAGTTAACACGCATCTATGGCGCCATTTTTACGCCATAATAAGCAATACACATAACCTGCGCCAGCCCAGCGAGAGCGCAGGCGTTCCCATCACCCGCGCCGCCAACTGGCTGGCCGGCCTGGCCGCCTGAAAGACTGCGCCGCCCGGCACACAGTAATCCAGAAGATTGGCCCACAATTCACAAAAATAAGACCGGAGGGTTGACACCTCACATAACAGTTGTGTGTCACCATGTCCCCCGGTTTCTTATACATAATCGAACAGCGCGATCACGGGCCTCCGCGGACGCACAACTGGAGATAGAAGCCGTTGATCTTATTGCTGGCGTTCGCGGTGCCGAGACTGAACTCCACGATCCACGCATAGGAAGTGCTCGGCACATACGTGGTGCTGGTCCAGTGAGCGCCTAAATCCGTGGCAGGGAAGGCCGTGGTGTTTATCCTTGGCTCGACGGCTGCCCCGTAATCCACTATGCTCATAAGCTCGCGCACATTGGGCAGGCGCCAGTCGGTGAACCCCGCATAGGTCAGGCCCTCACAAGCGGTAATGGCGTCCAGCCAGGTATAATAGGTGCCCCCCCCCAACGCGGCGTCAGTAGGATTTGTAATCCACATTAGCCCCGTGCGGTTATCCACGGTTACGGAAGAGGTGGCCGTGCCGCCCCAGTCCGCGCCATTATATATGGTGTTCTGTCTAGTCTAAATTGAAA
>DNQL01000237.1 GCA_003500765.1 Elusimicrobiota bacterium
CTGGAGGCCGCCGCCGCCGCGCGGGCGCCGCGCTACCTGGCGCTGGGCGACATGAAGGAGCTTGGCCGCTTCTCGGAGAAGTACCACCGCGAGCTGGCATCCCTCATCTCCGCCGCCGGGCCGGCGAAAGTGTTCCTGGCCGGCCCGGAGATGCGCGCGGCAGCCGACGAGCTCTCCTCCCGCTTTCCGTCGGTGAAAGCCGTATACGCCGAAGACCCGGCCGCCTGGCGGGACGAGTTCCGAGTACTGGTCGCCGCCGGCGAGGGTTTCTTCCTGGTGAAGGCCTCCCGTTCGATGCGCTTTGAGAATCTCCTAGAAGGACTATAACCGATGCTCTACTACCTGCACGAATTCCGCGACCTTTTCAGCCCGCTCAACGTTTTCCAGTACATAACCTTCCGCGCCGGCGGGGCGGTGATGACCTCCTTCCTGCTCAGCCTGGCCTTCGGGCCCTGGCTCATAAACAAGCTGCGCTCATACAAGATCGCCCAGGTGCAGCGCACCGACGGCCCGCAGACCCACCTGGCCAAGCAGGGCACCACCACTATGGGCGGCCTGCTGATATTCCTCACGATGATGTCGGGCACCCTGCTCTGGGCCAGGCCCGGCAACCGCTTCATACTGCTGCTCTCCTTCGTTACCGTGGTGCTGGCCTTTACCGGGTGGATGGACGACTACAAGAAGCTGGTCCGGAAGGACCCGCGCGGCGCCTCGTCGGCCTTCAAGTTCTCGCTGCAGATGTTCGCGGCCGTCGCGGCCGCCGTCTACCTGGCGGTCAGCCCGCCCAACCCGCAGTTCGCCAACCTCCTGTTCGTACCGTACACTAAAGGCCTGATGCTGGACCTGGGTTTTCTTTACGCCGCGCTGGTCATGCTCATCATCATCGGCTCTTCCAACGCGGTCAACCTCACCGACGGGCTCGACGGCCTGGCGGCCGGCACGATAGTCTTCGCCGCGCTGACCTTCGCCGTCATCGCCTACGCCGCGGGCAATATCAAGATAGCCTCGTACCTCAAGATAATCTACGTCGAGGGCGCCGGCGAAATAGCCGTGTTCCTGGCCGCGATGATAGGCTCGTGCCTGGGCTTCCTCTGGTACAATTCGCACCCGGCGGAGGTATTCATGGGCGACACCAGCTCCCTTTTCCTGGGGGGGGCCATAGGAGTCTCCGCCATAGCCGTCAAGCAGGAGCTGCTGCTGCCCGTGGCGGGAGGCATTTTCCTGGCCGAGACGCTCTCGGTGCTGCTGCAGATGGGGTCCTACAAGCTGCGGAACAAGAAACGGATCTTCCTGATGGCGCCGCTGCATCATCATTTCGAGCTCAAAGGCGTGGCGGAATCCAAGGTGACCGTGCGCTTCTGGATAGCCGGCATCATGCTGATGCTCATAGCTCTTTCCTCGCTGAAGATAAGGTGAGTTCATGGACGCTCTACTTTTAAGCAGGCTGCAGTTCGCCGTAACGGCGGGATTTCATTTCCTTTTCGTGCCGCTGACGATAGGCCTGGCCCTGCTCATCGCCGTCATGGAGACGCTGGGCTTCGTGACTAAGGACGAGCGCTGGCTGGACCAGGCGAAGTTCTGGGGGAAACTTTTCCTGATAAACTTCGCCGTCGGTGTGGTGACCGGCATCACGCTGGAGTTCCAGTTCGGCATGAACTGGGCGGCCTACTCCGTCTTCGTAGGCGACGTTTTCGGCGCGCCGCTGGCGATAGAAGCGACCACCTCGTTCTTCCTCGAATCCACCTTCATCGGCGTCTGGATGTTCGGCTGGAAGAGGGTCTCCCGCGGCCTGCACCTGCTCTCGATCTGGCTGGTGGCCATAGGGACCAACCTCTCCGCGCTCTGGATCATACTGGCCAACGGCTGGATGCAGAACCCGGTGGGCTACGTCGTGCGCAACGGACGGGCGGAGATGATAGACTTCGCCGCGCTGCTGACCAATCCCTACGGGTGGACCATGTTCCTGCACACGGTGCTGGCGGCCTGGACGGTGGCGGGCTTCTTCGTCATGGGCGTCTCGGCCTGGCATCTGCTGAAAAAGAACGCGCCCGGCTTCTTCGGCCGCTCTTTCCGGCTGGGCGCCTTCATGGCACTGGCCGCCTCGCTGGGCGTGCTGGGCGCGGGCGACCTCAACGGCATGATGTCGGCCAAGCTCCAGCCCGCCAAGTTCGCGGCCATGGAGGCGGTCTGGGAGACGGAAAAGGGCGTACCATACAACCTCGTCGTCCTGCCCGACCCGGCCAATGAGCGAAACCGCGTCGAAGCGCTGGGCATACCGAAGCTGCTCAGCTTCATGGCTTTCAAGAAGGCCGACGCCGAGATAAAAGGGCTCAAGGACTTCCATCCGGCGGACAGGCCGCCGGTCTGGCCGGTGTTCATAAGCTTCAAGCTGATGGTGGCGCTGGGCATGTTCTTCATCGCCTTCTCGGCGGCGGCAGCGGCTCTCTCGCTATTCGGATGGACGGAGAAGTATCCCTTGTTCCTGAAGGCGGCGGTCGCCGCGATACCTCTTCCCTACCTGGCCAACGAGCTGGGCTGGATAGTCACCGAGATGGGCCGCCAGCCGTGGATAGTGCACGGCCTGATGCGCACCGCCGAAGGCGCCTCGCCCAATGTCGGAGCGGGCATGGTGGCCTTCTCGCTGATCTCGCTGACGCTGGTCTACGCGGCCCTCGGCGCGCTGGGGGTATTCCTGATGTTCAAATACGCGGTCAAAGTCCCGGAGGGGGCGGCATGATCGACCTCAACACCCTCTGGTTCCTGGCCTGGGGCCTGCTCTGGGCGGTCTACCTGGCGCTCGACGGCTTCGATTTCGGCGCCTGCATGGCCCACAATTTCATAGCCCGCACTCCCGACGAACGCCGCGTGGTCATCAACACCATCGGCCCGGTCTGGGACGGCAACGAGGTGTGGCTGGTCACGGCCGGCGGCGTGACCTTCGCGGCCTTCCCTCCCGTCTACGCCGCGCTGTTCAGCGGGCTGTATATCGCCATGTTCCTTCTGCTGCTGTCCCTCATCTTCCGCGGCGTAGCTTTCGAGTTCAGGGGCAAAGTGGAGGGGGAGCGCTGGACCCGCTTCTGGGACCTGGCTATAGCGGCCGGCGGCTTCCTGCCCGCGCTGCTGCTGGGCGTCTTCTTCGGCAACCTCTTCCGCGGCTTCCCGCTGGAGAACGGGACGATAATGTCCGGCTTCTTCGACCTGCTCAACCCGTACGCGCTGCTGACGGCGGTGTTCTTCATGGTGATCTTCCTGCATCACGGCCTGCTCTGGCTGGCGCTGCGGGCCGGCGGGCCGCTGGCCGACAGGGCC
>DNQL01000098.1 GCA_003500765.1 Elusimicrobiota bacterium
GAATAAGCCACGGCCGTGAAGGCGGCCGACGACGGCGCGGCCGCCAGCGTCAGTCCGGCGCCCGAGGCGATATAGCCCGAGGCGATACTGGTGGAGACGAAACCGTAGTAAGTGGTGTCAGGGGTCAGGCCGATGAACTCATATGACAAAGCCGTGGTGGTGGCCATGGCGATGTACGGCGCGGCGGCTTCATGCGTGGAGAGCCGGACATAGTAATCCATACCCGCGTCGAAAGTGCTCCCCCAGTTCACGGTCAGCGAACTGGTCCAGACTCCGCTGAACGCTGCGCTGCTCAGCTGCCGGTCGAGAAGCATCAATTGGTAGAAACCTGTCGCGGTTATAGTGCTGGTGATCAGCCTGGGGCCGGGATCTATGGTCGTCGCTACCGGGACGCAGGTGCCGGCCCCGACATCGTACCTGGCAAGGGTAAGGTTCGACAGGTTAAGGTTGATCCAGTTGATGCTCGCCGTATTTTCCGCGCCGGTGTTGTAAGAGATAGCGAGAGACATTCCCGCGCCCGGCTGGACGTCCCCGTCGGTAAAAACCCCCACGCTTACCGGGTGGTCCATAACGAGGTAGCCGCACAGGTCTTCGGTCGAGGCGGCGACTGCGAGCCGTGTCCCGGAGGCGAAAGCCGAAGCGGGGACGCCAAGACTTACTTCACGCAGCGTAGGAAGTATGCCGGATATAAGGACATCGGACGATGGGTCGCTGGCGCCGCCCAGGGAGCCGGCCGGGGAACCATCCGGCCCCGGGACCGTATAGAAAGAGAGCGGCAATGAACGCTGGTAGCCCTCGTAAGTATGCCGGCCGGGACCGGCGGCCACGTCGACATAGTAAGTGGTATCGGTCCAAAGACCGGGCAGGACCGCATAATTCGTCGCGCTGACCATCGAGAACGGCACAAAAGTGGCGACATACACCTCGTGGAAAGCGGGACTTGTGGCGGCCCTCACTTCATAGATCGTCCAAGCCGGATTATCGCCGGTATCCCAGGTGATAGTGGCGCTGGAATAAGCCACCGACGACAGGGACACATTCGACGGCAGGTCCGGAATACTGTGGCCCGTACCGTAGGGCCACTCCAGGGAATTGAGAGCTGGAACGCCAGACCTGTTCACGGCGGAGACCCTTACCGAATACGCCGTGTTGACCGATACCGGCACGACGGTAGAACTGGCCCCGTAAACGGTATACGAGGCCACGGCGACGAAAGAATCCGGATCGGTAGACGCTTCCACCAGGTACCGGGTGTCGTCGGGATTATCGCCGGTATCCCAGTGGATTATCATGGTCCCGGTACTCACATGCGCGACTTTCTCTGTCGGCTCCCCCCAGGGCGATAGCCAAAAAGAATGTCCGGGCGGGTAAGCCAGCGTGACCCCCTCGCCGCTGGCGACGAATCCGCTGGCCGGCATGGTGGAGACGAAGCCGTAGTAGCTGGTGTCGGGAGTCAGCCCCGTGAAATCGTAATATGCGGAAGTGGAGGAGGCCGAAAGCACGTATGCGCCCGGATCCGCCCCGGTGGATAACCTCACATAATAGGTGGTCCCGGCACCGAACGTGCTGCCCCAGTTCACCGTGAGGGAGCTCCTCCATACCCCGCTAAAAGCCGCGCTGCTCAGTACTTGAGGGTCGTAGAGGAAAGTAACGGGGTTGCCTGTGGAGACTTCCACGTTGCCGGCCAGGTCGGCGGCGCGCGAGACGGCGGTGTAGGTGGTGCCGGCGGCCAGGTCGCCGGCGGCAAGGCCGGTGTATGTCCAGACGGCGCTGCCCACCGCGAGGTTCCAGGCCTCGGCGGCGGTCCATTGTGAAAGCGCCCCGTTCCAATAATAGTCGTCGTCGGCGCGGTCTATCTTCACCCAGACCTGCGCCGGGAAGGATTCATTGTCCCAGGCGGTGCCGTTTATGGCGGTGAAAGACGAGACGATGGGACCTGTGGCCGGCGAAACGACACGGGAGACGGGGACCACGGTGTCGTAATGGAAGGCGGCGGTGGCGTAGGGGACGGACCAGTTGCCGGCTTCGTCGCCGGCCCGGGCATTGACCTCGTAGGCGGCGCCGTTGAGCCAGGCCGGCACGGTCGAGTAGGTCCAGCTGACCGGCGAGGTGGGAAGGACGGGGATATCCAGCCAGGCCTGGGCGGCTGTGAAGGCAGCGCCGTCCCAGTAATAGCCGTCGGACTGCCGCTGTACGCGGACCTGCACGCTGGAGACCGCGATATCGTCGGCGGCCGTGCCCGTTATCGCGGGCAGCGAATTGACGTAGGAATTATGGATCGGGGCCGTTATGGCGACGATCGGAGGGGTCAGGTCCTGCGCAAAAGCCGGAACCGCGGCGGACCAGAGGACGCCGGTGAGGAGAAGCGCGGAGAGGTTCTTTAACATACGGCCGCCGGGTGCACAGATAGCGTAGCAGGCGGACCGCCGTTTAGCAAGTCAAATAATTTACAAATAAATACCTATAACGGGAGGGCCCGGGGACTATCGGCGCCTATATGAGCCCGGCGCCCAGGAACAGGGCGATGAGGCCCAGCATGGCGGCGGTGATGAGCTGTATGGTGGAGATGGTGACCTTTTTAAGGAATTTCAGGCCGATGAGGACGCCGGTCACGGAGGCGGCGATGGCCGCGGCGACAACTGCGCCGGGGAAGTCCAGGCCGCGGGCGTCGCCCAGCGCGAAGATGGTGTAGGCGTAGACGGCCAGGCGCGAGGCGTCCACCATGAAGCCGATGACGGCGTTGGTGGCGACGAAGGCCTCGGGGGTGACATCCACTTTGACCAGGAAGGCCGAGCGCAACGCGCCCTGGTGGCCGCTTAAGCCCCCGAAGAAGCCCGACAGCAGGCCGCCGACGGGCAGGTAGCGGCGGTCGAACTTGACCTTTTTGAGCGAGGGGTGAACGTCGAAGAGGGCGAAGCCCATCATCAGGGCGGCCAGCAGCAGCTTGAGCGGGGTTATGACGGCCTCGCGGCCGAACGGCGTCCAGGTCCAGGACACCTCGCCCGAAAGAGCGGTGAAGATATGCAGCGACCAGGCGCCGGCCAGCGCCGCGATTATCGCCGGCACGCCGAATTTGAGGACCAGTTCCTTCTCGGCGCGGATGCCGACCATCGCTATCTTGAAGAGGTTGTTGGAGCCGTGGACGACGGCGGTGGCTGCTATGGCGGCCGGCAGCGGCATGAAGACGGCCAGCACGGGCATCAGGAGCGTGCCCAGGCCGAAGCCCGAGTAGAAACTCAGGGTGGAGGCTATGAGCGCGGCCAGCGGTATGACGACAAATTCCATTATTTCTCCTTGGGCGCGGCGTTCATCAGGCCGGGGTCCATGCTGACGACGTAGTAGATGCCGTTGAGGTTGGCCATGGTGTCGCGGATGAACTCGGTCATGGCGCGCGGCGAGGGATCGGCGCGGTAGTCCTTGACCTCGCGGGCCAGGGCCAGCCGCAGCGACTCCTCGGGCGACTTGTAGAGGCTGATGCCGCCGAAGACGTTCCAGTGGCGGCTCTTGTCGGAGCCGTCTTCCTTGTTGCCCGGCAGCAGGAAGTTCTCCAGCGCCACGCTGGCGGGCAGTTTGTCGCGCGGGATGGCGCGGACCCAGGTGAACGGTATGCGCACGGCCTCGTCTATAAGCCCGACGGCGGCCTTCTTGTCCCCCTCCTGTATCTCCAGCGCGCGGCGGAACAGGAGTATCATCGGCAGGTTGTGGTTCTCCAGCGCCTCGTCGGTCAGGCGGCGGGTGGTGCGGGCGGCCGCGCGCAGGTAGCGGCGGTCGTACTGCGCGAACTGCAGCAGCCGCCTAAAATCGGCGCGGGTGGAGGCGGACTTGTAGTACTGCCACCTGGCGCGGTCGGCGTAGTTGCGCAGTTCCAGGAAGTCGCGCGGCGCGGGCATGTTCAGGATATCCGCCTCGACGCCCATGTCCTCGGAGAGGAAGCGCTCCAGCACGCGCGCCACTGCCTCAGCGGGCTGGCGGCCGCCCTGGTACTCCTTGTAGAGCGGCGAGGCCAGCAGGTCGCGCAGGTGGTCGCGGAAGTAGAGCGAGCGCGCGACGAAGTCGGGCTGGCCTTTGACGGTCAGCGTCTCGGCGTCCTCGGTGAGCGCTATTATGTCGAGCAGCAGTTCGTGCTCCAGGCCCTTTTTCCAGAGGGCGGCGCAGCGGGCGAGCTTGAGTTCCGCGTATTCCTTCTCTTTGGGGTGCAGGCCGGGCAGGCGGCGGGCGTAGGCCAGCGAGAAACGCAGGCCTTCGTCGTAGATCTCGCGCAGCAGGGCGGCGCGGTACGGGCCCGCGGAGGCGGCTTTCAGGCGCGCTTCTTCCAGGAATTTCAGCGGCGAGGCCTTGGCCGCCGGGTGCGGCAGGACGAAGGCCGGGCGCTGTATATATTCGCTGTCGGGCATGTAGCGGAAGAATTCGCGCGGGTAGGGGAAGGTCCGGCCGGCGGCGAGGGCCTTGTCGCGCGCGGCGTAG
>DNQL01000293.1 GCA_003500765.1 Elusimicrobiota bacterium
CCGCCTCTGCTGCGCCGTGGACGGCCCCGGCAGGGCCGCCGGGACGCAGGTCCTTTTTCTGGCCAACCACGGCCTGGTGGCCAGCGCACCCGGTCCGGAAGGCGCGCTTGAGAGGACACTGCGCGTCAACGCGGAAATACGTTCCGCCCTGCGCCTGCCGCCTTATCCCGCCTGCGATTTTCCGGCCGGCGGACTATCGGCGCACAACCGGGAAAAACTGGCCGCGCGCGGGCGGGGTTTCATGCTGGACAATGTCCTTTCTCCGGACCAGGCTCTCTACTGCGGCCCCGCGGAACTGGACGGTTCAGGCAAGGATATGGCCGCCGTCAACGAAGTCCTGACCGCCCTGTTCTACATACTCGATTGCGCGGATACGCTGGGCTGGACGCCGCGCTTTCTCACTAAAGAGGACAGGGATTACCTCGAGGGAATGAAGGGCGGGAGATACTCCCGCGGAAAATAAAAAACCCCCGTCTCCGGGGGTTTTTCATTAGCTGGCGGCGCCTGTCAGGGCCTGGTGACCGGCTGCGTCCAGACGGCCCAGCGTTCGCCGCTGGCTTCCAGCTTCCAGTCGTGGCCCGGTTCCCAGCCCCAGTTCTTGCCCATTTTCAGCACGACATACTTGTTCCGCCCCGTTATCATGGCGGCGTAAAGTTCATTGTAGGCGGCCAGTATCTGCACCGGGCTGACGGCGGTTACGCCGGCGGACTTGCGGATATTGATGAGCGACTGCAGCTTGCCCCGGTACTCCGAGCCCCAGTCGAAGAAATGCGGCCAGAAGACGCTGGGCGTGCCCGGGTGCGTCAGTATATAGGCGTATCCCATCTGGCGCTGTGTCCTGTATTCGCGGGAAGCGTTCTGCAGGAACTTGGGATCGCGCGGCGAAGTGTCATGGTTCTCGACGAAGGTGACGGCCTTGGCCGGCCACCACCCCATAACCCCGGAGGGGCGGCCGTTGTCGCTGAGGAAATCGTAGCGTTCGCTCTCGACGGCGGCCACCAGGCTGTAGCGGGTGGTGAAGTCGAAGATGGTGGAGGCGTCGGACTTGTCGCCGTTCCCGGTGCCGTCCACCCAGTCCACCAGGAGCTGCCGGTTGGTGTCGTAGTACTCGCCCACAGAGAAGCCGGGGCCGGAGGCCGCGTTATAGTCCCTGACCCGGTCCGGCCTGTAGCCCTTGACCATGTCGTAGCGCCAGCCGTCGAAGCCTATGGTGTAGCGCAGCCAGCGCAGGAAAACCTTCGCGTCCTCGCGCACCAGGTCGTTATTGTGGTCGAGGTCGCGGCAGCCGTGGTCGCCCTGCCCCTCGTCGTAGTTGGGGCCTTTCATTCCCTGCCACTCGTCGTCCCTGACTATGGCCGTGGTCGGCCAGTCGGGGCTGGTGAAATCGGCCCAGTCGCGGGTACCGTTGCGGTGGTTAAGGACTATGTCGGCCACCGGGCTGACACCGGCGGATTTCATGGCGCGCACCGCCGCGATAAGGTCATCTTTTTTGCCCCACTGTGAATCGAGATCGTACCATTCGGTCGGGTAGTAGCTGCCGCGGGAAACTGGGGGAAACCAGATCATGTCGAAGCCGGCGGCGCCCACTTCGGGGGCCTTCTCGGCCATTTTTCCCCACCAGCCGCGGGGCAGGTCCAGCCAGTAGCTGTCGGCGTACCAGTGGAAGCCCTGCAGCATCACGGCGGAAGTGTTCTCCAGGTTTATCCTGCCGGCGGGGGCGGGGGTGAAGTTCTTGGCTGAATAGAGGGTGACGGCGGTCCGCCAGTCCTGGCGCGCGACAGGGCTGGGGGTATGCGTCGCTTTGGGCTCGGCCGGCGCCGGGACGGACTGTTCCTGTGCGGGCGAGGCTTTTACCAGGGTCTCTATGGCGGATTGCGCGCGCAGCGGGTATGCGCCGATTAGCAGAGCGGGGATGAGGGAAAGGAAAGAGACTGTCTTGAACATCTGTCCTCCGATGCGCCTTTGATACGGGTCAATAATACTATATTATGGCACGCCCGGTTAACCGGGGCGAGGGCCCCCGGGGAAGGGGAGGTATAGGCCTTTGGGGCAGGTCAAAATTCCAGGTTGGGCCGGAGTATGAAGCTGAAGCCGGAGGAATCGCCGGTGCGGTCGGCCAGGCGGCCGGTGTACTTCTTGTCCGAGGTCCAGACAAAGCCGGCCCCCAGGCATAGCGCGCGCTTATTCTTCAGGGGGAATTTTTTCTCCAGTAGCAGCGAGTGGCTGATGGGCGAGAGCGTCCTGGAGTCGAAGTCCACGCGGAGGTCGAAGCCGCTGTTGTGCAGCCAGAAATTGTCGGCCTCCGCGAAGTCGGTGCGGCTGCGGCGGAAGCCGAGGAAGACCGAGTCCGTCACTCCCGGGTGGTCGTGCAGCTTGAAGCCGCCGCGGAAGCTCCATTTCAGCGTCCTGTCGTCGAGGAACTGGTCGCCCTTCAGCTTCCCTTCGGCCTGCAGCCACCTGTCCTGCACCAGGACATTGTCCTTTATGTGGTAGTCTCCGAAGTCGAAAAGTATCCCCGAATAGCCGGTCCTTTTGGAGAAGCTGCCTTTCGCCGAATTGAAGTTCAATACATTGCCGAAGAACAGCGACAGCGCCCAGGGCTCCTCGAAACCGGCCGTGACGGCCTTTACCATGTTGAAGCTTTCCGAAAGTTCCGTGTCGCGGTAGAAGGACGGCCAGTTCCGCCTGACTGCCGTGCCCAGGTAAGGCATCGGGTTGACGCTGGCCTCCACTACCATCACCCGGGGCTTGTAGAACTGCGTGATGAGGCGGGTGTAGATCTCCTGTTCGGAGGTCTTGCCGAGGTTGGGGATGGGTTTGCCGGTAAGGCTTATGGAAAGACCGGCGGAAGTGTAATAAGGGTCGAACTGCACTTCCGGCGTGACCTTGCGGCCTTCCTCCGCGGCGGCGGAACCAGCGAGGAGCAGCGTCGAGGCGGCGAGGCGGATCATGACCGCTTCAGGAATACCGCCGAGAGCGGAGGCAGCGTTATCAGCAGCGACCAGGGCCGGCCGTGGGCCGGTTCCGGAGAGGCTTCTACGCCGCCGAAATTACCGAGGCCGGAGCCCCAGTAATCCGGCGCGTCGCTGTTGAGCAGTTCCTTCCAGAAGCCGCCGGCCGGCACTCCTACCCGGTAGCCGCAGCGCGCGACCGGGGTGAAATTGGCCACCATCAGGACGGCGTCCTCTTCCCTGGTACCCTTGCGCATCACGGCGGCCACGCTCTGCTGGGAGTCGTTGGCGTCTATCCACTCGAAGCCCTGCGGGCTGCAGCTGAGCTCGTGCATGGCGGGCTCCGACTTGTAGAGGGCGTTGAGGTCGCGCAGCCAGGCCTGCATGCCGGAATGCGGGGGAAAGCCCGCCTCGTGCCAGTCGAGGCTGCGTTCGTGATGCCATTCTTTCCACTGGCCGAACTCGCCGCCCATGAAGAGCAGCTTGTGGCCCGGCTGGGTGAACATCCACCCGTAGAGCAGCCGCAGGTTGGCGAACTTCTGCCAGTCGTCGCCGGCCATCTTGGTCAGCATGGAGCCTTTGCCGTGCACCACCTCGTCGTGCGAGAGCGGCAGGACGAAATTCTCGCCGAAGGCGTAGAGCATGCGGAAGGTCAGGTCGTTGTGGTGGAACTTGCGGTGCACCGGGTCCTTAGAGAAGTAGCGAATCGTGTCGTGCATCCAGCCCATGTCCCATTTCAGCCCGAAGCCGAGGCCTCCCAGGTAAGTCGGGCGCGAGACCATCGGCCAGGCCGTGGACTCCTCCGCGTAGGTCTGCGCGTCCGGGTAGTTCTGGTAGACGACGGCGTTGAACTGCTGGAGGAACTTTATGGCCTCGAGGTTCTCGTTGCCGCCGTGGCGGTTTGGGACCCACTCGCCGGCCTTGCGCGAATAGTCGAGGTAGAGCATGGAGGCCACGGCGTCCACGCGCAGCCCGTCTATGTGGTACCTGTCCAGCCAGAACAGCGCGGAGCTGAGCAGGAAGCTCTTCACTTCGTTGCGGCCGAAATTGAAGATGGCGCTCTTCCAGTCCGGGTGGAAGCCCTGGCGCGGGTCGGCGTGCTCGTAGAGATGGGTGCCGTCGAAGAAAGCCAGGCCGTGCTGGTCTGAGGGGAAATGGGCCGGGACCCAGTCAAGGATGACGCCGACGCCGGCCCGGTGGAGGCTGTCGACCAGGAACATGAAGTCCTGCGGGGAGCCGTAGCGGCTGGTGGGCGCGAAATAGCCGGTGGCCTGGTAGCCCCAGGACCCGTAGAAAGGGTGTTCGGCCACCGGCATGAATTCGACGTGGGTGAAGCCCATGTGGCGGAGGTAGGCCGGCAGTTCGGCGGCCAGTTCTCGGTAGGTCAGCGGCCTGTTCTTCTCTTCGGGCTTACGCCGCCAGGAGCCCAGGTGCATCTCGTATATGGAGACCGGGTCGTTGAGACCGCAGCGGCCGCCGCGCGACTTCATCCAGTCGCCGTCGGCCCACTTGTAGTCCAGGTCCCAGACGACGGATGCGGTCTTGGGGGGGACTTCGGCTGCGAAGGCGAAGGGATCTGCCTTCTCGCAGGAGTGGCCGCCGTAGCGGGAGGTGATGAAATACTTGTAGTTCTGGCCCTGCCTGACGCCGGGGATGATCCCTTCCCAGATGCCGGAATAGCCGCGCTGGGCCAGCGGGTGGCTGCCGCGGTCCCAGCCGTTGAAGTCGCCTATGACATGGACCGATTTAGCGTTGGGCGCCCAGACGGCGAAACGGGTGCCGTCCTTGCCGGGATGGGCTCCCATTCGGTCGTAGAGGCGCAGGTGGTTGCCCTCGTTGAAAAGGTAAAGGTCCTGGTCGCTCAGGGCCCGGATATTTTCGTTCTTTTTCCTGGGAGTTTTCATTACCGATATTCTATCTAATTGACGGCCCGCAGTCATCGCGCGCAGGTGCCTGCGGCGGCGCAGGCCGCCGCGATATCTTCCACAAGCGCGATAAGCCGGGAGTTGACGGACTTTCCGTGCCCCCCGCTGTGCGAGCCGAGGTAGCGGTCCAGGTCCCGCCGCAGGGCGGAGAGGGGGACCGCTCCGGCCAGGGCCGCGGCGCGCAGATTGTGGGTGTCGCCCGGCCGCAGGTATTCAAGTTCCCGCTCCTTCAGCCAGCCGGCCGCGACGGCGGAGCGCTTTGCCAGCACGGCAGCGGAAGAGTCCCAGTAGACTACGGCCCATTCCGGCCGCGGCAGGTAGAGGAGGTAAGCGGGCCGCGTCAGTTCCGTCTCGAAGCCGTCGGGCATGCGCTGCCGTACCGGGAGTCCGGGCGAGTCGTTCCTAAGCAGCAGCAGTTCCAGTCCTTCGCGTTCTATCAGCCGCCGCCAGGCGCCCGGGTCCGAGCGGAGCTCCTCCAGCTCCCGCAGCCGGCCGTGAAAGAGGTATCTTCCGTCCACGTAAACCTTGTACGCCGGTCCCAGCTCCCAGCCGAGCCAGCCTCCCCAGCCCCAGTGATTGAACATGCGCAGCCGGGAGAGGTCCGCGGCGTTGGCGCGAAGGAATTCCGCCAGCCCCTCGCTGCCCATCGGCAGCGGACGAGCCGTACCATCGTAATGGCTCCAGATCAGCCGCGGGTAGAACCAGCCGGCCAGCCCCAGCAGCAGCGCGGCCGCGGCCGCCTTCAGCGCCC
>DNQL01000175.1 GCA_003500765.1 Elusimicrobiota bacterium
CGTCGCCGGTCAGGCATTCGGAATGGACGCGCACCAGGGCCGTCTGGCCGGGCTCGCCTTTCACCAGGGCGATATGCTCGAGACCGGTTATCTTCTCCCGGTAAATATGCATTACGAAAGTTCCGTGCGGGGTAGGCAGCGAGGCCGTGGCGTGCCTCTCCACAAGCGTCTCTCGTCCGCGGCGGTATTTTATAAGGTCGGCGATGGTGGCCAGCTTCAGGCTATGACGGCGGGCGAAGGTCTTCAAGTGCGGCATGCGGGCCATGGTGCCGTCGGAGCGCATTATTTCGCAGATGACCCCGGCCGGGCGCAGGCCGGCGAGGTTGAGGAGGTCCACGCAGGCCTCGGTATGGCCGGCGCGGGTCAGGACGCCTCCCGGCTTGGCCCGCAGCGGAAAGACATGGCCGGGGCGGGTGAAATCGGACGGGGCGGAAGAGGGGGAGGCCAGCGCTTTCAGTGTGCGCGACCTGTCGGCCGCCGAGATGCCCGTGGTGACGCCCTTTTTAGCGTCGACCGATATGGTCCAGGCGGTCTTATAAGGATCGGAGTTATCGTGCTCCATGGGGAGGAGGTCCAGCCCGCGGGCCAGGTCGGCGGAGAGCGGGGAGCAGAGCAGGCCGCGCGCCTCCTTGACTATGAAATTGACCTTGTCCGGGGTGGCGAACTGGGCCGCCATGACGATGTCGCCCTCGTTCTCGCGGCTCTCGTCGTCGGCCAGTATCACCATGCGGCCGCTCTTTATGTCTTTTATTATTCCCTCTATGGGAGCGAAATCCATCGATTCTCCAATAAAAAAGCCCTGAAGTCGTCTTCAGGGCTTGGGGGAGCCGGCAAATGAAACCGCGCGCGGCCCGTCCATCGGTCCTTCTCTCATCCGGACTTTACCGTCGGCCCCGGGATCTCACCGGGTCATGCTCTGGGATATCTCCCTCGGCTCGCGGGCTCGCCCTTTCGGGATTACCGCCGGTGGGGAGTCGCACCCCGCCCTGAAGAACCTGTATATATATTATACCACTAATATCAATAGCAGTTGTCCAATCCCTTCGACCCTATCAGCGCCCAGTCGGCTACGCCGGTGCCGGTGGAGACGCAGAGATCGAATATGGACGAGTTATAGACGACCAGCCCCGTGTCCAGAGGGGTTTCGGCCTGTATCTCTGCGGTAGTCATCGCGCGCGGCTGCCAGAAGCCGGCGGCGGTGAAAGTGGATTTGGAGCCCGGGACGCCGAAACTGGCGGATGCGTCCACATTAAGCGTACCGGTCATCGTGTCTCCGCCCCTCTCCACGCGGGCGGCGATATCGGCCACTATGACGTCGGTGGAGGTGATCACGCCGCTCAGGGCCGCGCCGCTGCCGTAATAAGCGGCCGCCGTCACATTGCCAAGCGTCGTTATCCCCGCGCCGGCGCCGTCGTTATAGAAGGTGCCGCTGGACAGATGCAGCCGCGCCGAGGGGGAGCGGGTGCCCACGCCGACCCTGGCGGTGGAGGTGGATGCGTATAGTATGGGCGTCACGGCAGCAGTGCTTAACAGCATGTTGGAACCTATATGAAGCCGTTCCGTAGGGGCCGTGTTGTATATGCCGAACAGGCCGCTCGGTACGATACGGTAAACCTCGGTACCCTCTCCGAAAGTCGCGCTCGGGGGACTGGCGAAATATTTGAATTCGCCGGTACTCTCAGTACCGAAAAGGGCCGCGGGCGCCTCCACGTTTTCCGAAAAGTAGATATATGACGGCCCGGCGTAAGGGGTGATACGCAGATAAGCGCCTCCCGTATCGCTAGGATCCTCATTCTGGGTGCCGATGGTTACGGCGCCCCTGACCTGAAGGCTCGTGATCGGGTCCTCCACTCCGATTCCGACCAGCCCCTTGGTCGTTACCACCATATCGTAAACGAGGTTAGCGAGATTATTGGAACCGACTATGAGGGAATATTTCTCGCCGCCGTTCTCAACGATATGCAGCCTCGCCTCGGCCAGATCTGCGCCGACGGGAAGACCTCCGTAGGCGGAGGTACCGAAAAGCCCCGCGACGGTAAGGGTGGAATTTACGAGCATATTTCCGTTGACCACCAGTTTATGCGTGGAGGGAGCATTGGTCCCTATCCCGACCATACCCGTGTTCGTACTAACGTAAAGTATCGGGTTGACCGTGGCGGTACTTACCAGCATGTTAGCGGCGATATGCAGCGAACTGGCGGGGGTCAGAACCGGGGCATGGCGGTGCGTGCCTATGCCGAAATTACCGGAGCCGGTTATCCGGAATATTTCCGTCCCGTCCGACATATCGTTTGCGAGAGACCGGTAAACAAGGTCCTTCGAGGTGCCCTGGTCCATCCCGAGAACGCCCCTGGCGAAATAGGTGCTGTCGTACCAGGAGATATATCCGCCGCCGCCGGCTTCCGTATAGAGAGTGAGTTTCGCGTCTGAACTTGCGTCGGGGGCGGTTATGCCGAGCGTACTCCGGACATGGAGAGGGTAGGAGGGTGTCAGGACACCGACACCCACGCGGCCCTGGGTGGTTACCGAAAGGGCGTAAATGGAGGAGGACGGAGCCGTGGCGACAGTAAGCGCGTAAGGGAAGCCGTTGCCGTAGCCGTGCAGGGCCACGCTGGCGCCCTCGACGCGTAAGGCTCCGGTCATTACGTCGCCGCCCTTGAGCAGTTTAGTGCTGTCCGTCCCGAGCACATTGGTAAGCGCGGCGCCGCTGCCGCGGAACAGGGGAGCGTCGATCGTGCCATAATTGACCTTGATGCCGGAGGCGGTCTCCACGCTGTACTGGCTTACGCCGAAAGCGGTAAAAACCCCGGAAGACGCCTGGACCCTGGTAGCGGCCACACCGCCGGTTACCGTAAGGGAGGAGCCGAAAAAACCGCCCTCGGCGGTAACGCTGGAAGTAGTCAGAAGGCCGCCGTCTATATATACCTTATGCGCCGCGGTCGAAGCCCCAACGGACAGCCATTCGCCGGCGTTCACAGCCACACCCGCGGAACCGGTGACGGTAAGGGAAGAGCCCGCCAGCGTCAGCTGGCCGGTCATGGTATCGCCGGCCTTCAGCACCCTGGTGGGGTCAGTGGAAAAAACATTTCTCAATCCGGAACCGTCACCCTGGAAGAAAGCTGAGTTCATTTCTCCGGTAGAGGACATGGAGCCCACTATAACGCCGGCGGCATTCCTCCAGATCTGAGAGTAAGTGTCGTAGGTGGTCCCCCGTGAAGCGACATCCAGGCGCGCGGAAGGAGAGGAGACTCCGACGCCGACGAAACCGGAGGTGGTGACGGCCAGGTGGTAAACCCGGCGGGCCGCGTCGGTGGTGACGGCCAGCGAATAGGGCAGCGAGTTATCGGTGTTCACCACGGTCATGCTGGACGAACCCGCCAGAGTAAGAGGACCGGTCATGGTATCCCCTGCCTTCAGTACGCGCAGCAGGTCGGCCGCCGTGGTTCCGGTCAGGGCGGAGCCGTCTCCGTGGTAATAGTTGGCGTAAATACGGCCTTCTCCCGTCATGCGGATAAGGTCGGAACTGCCGGTCGATATGATAACGATATTCCCGCTTGCGCCGATGCCGCTGCTGACATGGAGCCGCGCCCTGGGCGCGGGCTCGCCTATTCCGACTTCCTGTATCGTCACTTCCGTGTACATATCGCTGCCGTTAAGTTCCCACTTGGTCTCGGCGGCGGCCGTGACCTGCACGGTACCGTCGGGGAACTTAAAACCGCAGGAATAGGGAAAAACATCGCAGCCTGCCGTGCCCTGGCTTTCCACCAGGCCGGAGACGCTCAGCTGCTGTCCGGGAGAAATGTTGCCTACCGAAATGCCTCCCTGCACATAGAGGTTGGTCGAGATGGTTATGGCGCCGTTGGCGGTCTGGGGAAGGGCCGCTATAGTGTCGGCGGTGAATACGCTGGTGGCCGCGCTGGCGGTGGAGGCGTAGAGAGAGTTGAAAGCGAAAGGCGCGGCCTGCAGGCGCACGCGCGGGGAGAGCGGGTCGAAAGAGCCGCTGCAATTAGCCGTGGGGGCTATCTCCACCTGCATCCAGAGGTTCTGGGCGTCTATGAAAATATCGGGGGGGATGCCGTCCAGGGCGGTGGACCCCACTTCCACCTCGTAGCGCCCGTTATTCATCGTCACGCCGCAGACGGTCTCCGTGAAAAGCGCGGTGCCGCCCGTGGCCGCGTCGTAGATCAGGAAACGGACATGCTTGGAGCCGCTGACCGGCAGGTTCGTCGCCTTATCGAGCAGGAATCCCTGGTAGTTGAAGGTCCTGGTGATGGCGGCGCCCGCCTCCCCGGCCAGGATGGCTCCGGCGAAAAAAGCGGCCAGAGCGCTCCTGAAGATCAGTATGGGTGTTCTCATGGTTTGGCCTCCGGAAAATATGAAAAAGTCACCTGATCACCACGGCGGTCCCGTTGAAAACCTCTCCGCCGGACTCTATCTGGTAAATATAAACGCCGCCGGGCACGTCCCGGCCGGCGGCCCGCGGGTCCCAAACGAGCGAATTTTCGATCGGGCCCGGGATCATCGAGGCGACTTTAGCGCCTTTGAGATCGTACACCGTCCCTTTGGCCGAAGCGGCGGAGGGATTGTCGAAAACGAAGACCATCGTATCATTTTTCCCGTCGCCGTTCGGAGTTATCAGGCGGTTGGACAGGCCCGAGGCGTCGGCGGCGAAACCGCCGCTTCGTTCGGTGGACCGGAGCTGGTAGCGGCCGAGCATGCTGGTCTCCAGCGTGACGCGCGAATTAGGCTGGTCCACCTTGCCGTAGAGCTGCAGCCACTTGCGGCCGTTATAAAAAAACACGCTGAGGCGCTTGTAGTCCGGCACTGTCGCGGAAGGGACGAAGGAATCTCCGCTTTTGGAATAATAGAGGCGCAGCGAGCCCGGGGCGGCGAGTTTGAACGAATCGTCCCGGGTCAGGCCCCCGCGGTAGGCCGCGAAATCGACGCTCTTGATCACCCGGCCTCCCACCCCGTCCGTATCGGAAGCGACCTCTATAGTATAGAGCTCCAGCTGGTCCGAAGAAGAACCGGCGAAGGGGGACATGGCGGACTGCGGTATCTCCAATACGCTGGCCCCGTCGGGCGCTACGAAGTACCCTGAGTGAGAGAGTCCGCCGCGCACGTAGGAAGGCCTGGAGCGCCCGGCCTGGTTCACGGCGCTGACGCGGTAATAGTATTCGCCGCCGGACGTGACCTGGTCATCCACAAAGGTGAGAGTATACGAGGAAACCTCGGCCCGGAAAACCCAATTGTCCGTGGCCGGGGTGGTGGCGCGGAAGATCTGGTAGGCTTTGACCTCGTAGGGATAACTGGGGCTGAACCTGTCGTTGAACTGTATGCGCGTGGAGTATCCGGCGGGGGGGAGCCAGGAGAGAGAGTAAGCGGTGCCGCCGGCCGTGGCCTGGAAATTCATGGGCGGCAGCGGCGTTAGCGCGAAAGAGGCCGCCCGGTTGGAAAGCTCGGACGAGACCATTTCGGAATTATAGGACCGCAGGGCGAAGTAGTAAGTGGCGCCGGGATTGAACCCGTCGAGGATGAAGAGTTCCGTGGAGCCGGCGGACAGCGGGGTCCACGACTGCGGGACGGCGGTGGCGGAGCGGAAATCCGCTTCCGTAAGTATCGGGGCGGTCAGTGAGTATTTCAGCACATATCCGAGGCTGGTCCCCCCGGAAGTATGCCAGGCCTCTTCCGGCGCCGTCCAGGCGATACGGAGGGAGTCGCTGGAAACGATGAGGGTGGCCAGGTCGTTCACCGCGGCCGGCTGGGGAAAATACGAAAAAGCCCCGGACCTGGCGGAATACCCGTAACTGTCGGGGGGGTTGCCCGGAGAGACGGAACTGGAGACGGACACGCCGTCCACGGAAGAAAAGGCCCTGAAAGCGGTAGATTCGCCCAGCGACCCGCCCCACCCCATCCGCCCGTCCGTATCCACGAAAGAGGCCGACTCGTAGCGGCCCGCCCAGGAAGGGCCGGAGCATAAGAGGAGGGAAATTAAAATGAGAACGCGCATAATACGGATAAATTATAGCGCCGCCTTGCGACCGAAATATTGCGGGATTGTGACAGGAAAGTGAAAACTCCGGCGGCGCGGGAAAAACATCCTTCACAATTACGAAATAAAATAGTCGCAGGCCTTTTGTAAGATTTAACCGTCGAAGCAACGGAAGCGCAGACCATGAAAACATCCGGACGGCTCAAAAAAAAGGGCGGCGGAGCGGCCATATCGCTGGCCGCGGCGCTGCTGTTGGCTCCCGCGTTAATGGCCGCCGTCAACGTCGGGACTTCCCGCGCCCTCAACCGCCTGGTCACGCCCGACGGCAATCATCGCAACGACACTTTTGTTTTCCAGTGCTACAATCCCTCCGAACTGCTCGTTCGCGGGGAAATTTTCGACCTCAAGGGCCGCAAGGTCGCCGACATGACGCTGAAGAATATCTCTCTTACGGACAGTTACTACAGTATGGAATGGAACCCCAACCTGGGCATGCGCGCCGCCGGCGGCGTCTACATCTACCAGGTCACGGTGGGGGAAAGCGTTCTCAAGGGTACGGTGGTAGTGATACGGTAAAGAGCGGGCCATATGAATAAGGGAAAACGGAACCAGGCAAGGGTGAAAACCGCGGCGCTGTCGGCGCTGCTGGCCCTGCTTTCCGCCGGCCCCGCTTTCTCGGCCTTCGAGGACCTGGGCTTCGGCGCCCGGGCGCCCGGGCTGGGCG
>DNQL01000143.1:0-1041 GCA_003500765.1 Elusimicrobiota bacterium
GAGCGAGCCTTGACGACCGCCGGCGACAGCGGCTTCAGCGCGGCCGCGCGGGTTCCGGGCCTGGCCGAAAAACTGAACACGTGCAGGCCCGAAAGTCCGGAGGAGCGCACGAATTCCAGGGATTTCCCGAAATCCTCATCAGTTTCGGCGGGATAGCCGGCTATAATGTCGGCGTAAAGTCCCGCCGATGGGAAGAAAGAGCGTATCTCCGCCAGGCGCTCCCGGTAATAGGCGGTACCGTAGTTGCGCCCCATGGCCCGCAGGACGGCGTCCGACCCCGACTGCAGCGGGATGTGGAAATAGTCGCAGAACCTGCCGCCGGGAACGGCCAGCGCCCGCAGCAGCGGCGTATTTATCTCTCCCGGCTCTATCGATGAGAACCGGAGCCGGAACCGCCCCGGCAGGGCGAAGAGGGCGGAGACCAGCTCCGCCAGGTCCGCGCCGGTCTCCGGACAGCGGTAGATGCCCAGCCGCGTACCGCATAGAACGATCTCCGCGAAGCCGGCGGAAACCAGTTTTTTGATCTCGGCGACGGCGGACTTGAGCGGCTTGGAAGAGGTTTTATTTCGCGCCAGGTTGACCAGGCAGTACGAGCATTTAAGATCGCAGCCCTCCTGGACTTTAACGAAGGCGCGGGATCGTCCCTTGAATCCTCCGACGGAGAAAAAGTCATCCGCGGCCGGGGCGCCGCAGAGGAGAGAGGGGATCTTTTCCTTGTCGGCATTGGTAAAAACGGAAGCGTTCGGCACTGCCGATAGGACCTTAGCCGGTTCCAGCGTAGCCAGGCAGCCGGTCACGGCTATAGCGGCGCGGGGATTGGCCGCCGCGGTTTTTTTAAGGAAGCTGAGGCAATCCCGGTCGGCCTTGGCGGTCACGGAACAGGTATTAACGACCACCAGGTCCGCTTCCTCCGGAGACTCGGCGGCGGAGTGGCCGAGGGCGGCGAACTTCTCCAGGAGGCTCTCGCTCTCCACCTGGTTCACCCTGCACCCCACCGTCTTGAAATATACTTTCATAGCCTGCCTCAGTCTCGCCCCGGGG
>DNQL01000143.1:1065-4228 GCA_003500765.1 Elusimicrobiota bacterium
GGGGTCCTGTCGGCGGTTCGCTTCGAAAAAACAGCGTCGCGTACACCGTACGCGCGCTTCCCGTTCTCGCCGCGAGCGCTCGTCCGCGCCTCCGCTCCCTCAGGATAGTGATTCCACCGGCTAGCTCCGGCGCGGACTCCGTAAGCTCGCGGCTCCGAAGGGTTTTTCTCCGCGAATCCGCCGCCACCCCCATTGTTTCCCGATGAACGCGGGGGACTCCATAAGGAGACAGCCGGGGGAGGCAGGGGGCCGGCGCGGCAAAACCTTCGCGAAGGCCCGAGCTTGCGTAAGCGCGAGGGCCGAGTGAGGAGGGGAGCGCACGGTGTGCGCGACCCGCGTTTTGCGGGCTGCCGCCCCGACATGCCCCCGGAATAATTCTCCTTATACCGGGGACTAGAATAAACCCGTGACGTTGCCGTCGGCGTCTATGTCCATGTTCTCCGACGCCGGATGCTCCGGCAGGCCGGGCATGCGCATGATATCGCCCGTGATCGGGATCAGGAACCCCGCTCCCGCCGCCACCTCTATCTCCCGCACGGTCACCACGAAATCCTTCGGCCTCCCGATCAGCTCCGGGTTGTCGGAAAGCGACTTCTGCGTCTTGGCTATGCAGACCGGCAGCCCTTCCAGCCCCAGCCCCGCGATCTTCTCCAGGTCCTTCCTGGCGCGGGCGGTATAGTCGATATGCTTGGCCCCGTACATCTTGCCGGCTATGGCCTCTATCTTCTTCTCCACCGGCCAGGCCCAGTCGTAGATGGGCTCGAAACCCGGGCAGCAGTCGGCGGCCTTGAGCACTATATGCGCCAGTTCCTCGGCGCCGCGACCGCCCTGTCCCCAGACGTCGGCCACGGCCACGGGCACGCCCAGTTCGGCGCACCTGGCCTTCACAACCGCTATCTCCTCCTCCGTGTCGTCGGCGAACCGGTTTATGGCCACCACCGGCGAGACCTTGAACTGCTTCATGTTCTCGACGTGCTTCTCCAGGTTCTCCAGCCCTTTCGCCACGCGGGCCGGGTCGGGCTTCTTAATCTCTTTCAGGTCGGCGCCGCCGTGGTACTTGAGCGCGCGCACCGTGGCCACCAGTACGGCCGCGGCCGGCGCTATGCCGGCGTAGCGGCACTTGATGTCCAGGAACTTCTCGGCGCCCAGTTCGAAAGCGAAGCCGGCCTCGGTCACGACATAGTCGGACAGGGTCATGCCCATGCGCGTGGCGATGATCGAATTGCAGCCGTGGGCGATATTGGCGAAAGGGCCGCCGTGTATGATGGCGGGCGTGCCCTCGCTGGTCTGCACCAGGTTGGGCATCAGCGCGTCCTTGAGCAGGGCGGCCATGGCCCCGTTGGCCTTGAGGTCGCGGGCGTAGACCGGCTTGCGGGCGTAGGTATAGCCGACGAAGATATTGCCCAGCTTCTCCTTCAGGTGAGTGAAATCCTCGGAGAGGCAGAGTATCGCCATCACTTCCGAGGCGGCCACGATGTCGAAGCCGGTCTCGCGCGGCACGCCGCTCATGGTGCCGCCCAGCCCCACGATTATCTTGCGCAGCGACCTGTCGTTCATGTCCATCACGCGCCGCCAGGCGACGGTGCGCGGGTCTATGCCCAGGTTGCTCTTTTTGTTCTGTATGTTATTGTCTATCACGGCCGCCAGCAAATTGTGCGCTTTCTCGATCGCGGCGAAGTCGCCGGTAAAATGCAGGTTGATGTCCTCCATCGGCAGCACCTGCGACCAGCCGCCGCCCGTGGCGCCGCCCTTCACGCCGAAAACCGGGCCCAGCGAAGGTTCGCGCAGCACCACCGTCGTCTTCTTTCCTATGCGGTTGAGGCCCAGCGAGAGACCGATGGAGACCGTGGTCTTGCCCTCTCCGGCCGGCGTGGGGGAGATGGCGGAGACCAGGATCACCCGGCTCCGCTTCGCTTTTTCCCTGTCTATGAGCCGCAGCGGGAGCTTGGCTTTATACTTGCCGTGGTAGTAAAGGTCGTCCTCGGGTACGCCGAGCGATCCGGCTATCTCCCGTACGTGGCGTAGTTTGATCTTCCTGGCTATCTCGATATCGGTAGGCATGTCTTCCCCCTGGAACCGCGGAACGGGCGCCGGCCCGCGGTCAGAAAGTGTCGAGGCGGTCGAATTCGGAAACCGCTTTCCTCGCGAAGAGCTCCGGCATGTCGCGGTGGTAACCGAAAGGTCCCTTGGGCCACCCCATCCCCAGCTTCATCACCGTCTCAATGTCGTATTCGGAAGCCATTATCTCCGAAGCCAGCAGCCTGGCTTCCTCTATGACCGGGGCCATTATCTCCCTGAATATCTCGGCCTTCTCCACTTTCTTCAGGCCGAGGTACTTCAGGATATTGGCGAGTATGGGATTCTCTCCGGCGATGAGGCCGTCCTCGTATATATAAAAACCGATCGTGGACTTGCGGCCCAGCTGGCCGTACTGAGTCAGCCGCGTCTCTATGGGCGAAGGGGTCAGGCGTTCCGGCCTGCCCAGCGCCTCGTACACCGCCTGCGCGGCTTTAATATCGGAATCGAGGCCCCGCCTGTCCAGCGCCTCGAAAGGTCCGAGGGGCGCTCCGGAAACTTCGCGGAAAGCGGAGTCTATTTCGTGGGGACGGCCTTTGCCGGTTTCCAGCGCCCTCAGCGCCGCCAGGACGAAGGGGCGGAAAAGACGTTCCAGTATCTGCCCGGGATTATCCTTTACTATCACCGGCGTACGCCCGAGGCGCCGCAGCAGGGCGGCGCAGGACTCTACGGTCTCGTCGGAAGTCTTATCTCCGCGCACCACCTCCACGAGAAGGTTTTCGCGCACCGGCAGCCCGAAACGGAAACCCAGCGTGGTCTCCGCCGGCAGTTCGGTGTGCCGCAGGACCTCTTTGACCGTGGCGACCGAGGCGTGCACCGCCGTCAGCGGGGGCTTGCCCAGTTTCTTAAGCATCCTGGCGAAACCGGCGCGCCGGTCCCCCATTTCCCGCTCCGGGACCTCTATGACCAGGTCTGCGCCCTCGAAGGTCGCGTAGTCCTGCACCGGCTCGATATTCGCCAGCAGGTCCTGCCTGCCGTCGCGGGCGAGCGACCAGCTTATCTTCGCCATGGACTGCGACAGCGCGTCCTTGAAATCGTCGTAGAGCCGCACCTGCAGCCCGGCGCGGGCCAGCAGCTCGGCGGCGCC
>DNQL01000277.1 GCA_003500765.1 Elusimicrobiota bacterium
GGCCCCTACGCCGGCCACGCCGAGGCGCTGGGCGGCGCCGCCTCAGTCGTGCCGGTGGATATCTTCATCCCCGGCTGCCCGCCGCATCCCTACACCATACTCGACGGCATCCTGCGCCTTATAAAAGGGGACGTTGTTTAGTTCTTTAGTTTTAAACTAAAGAACTAAACAACGTCCCCGACCCTTTTATTATAATAACAGCGGATCTACGCGCGCGGCCCGGCACCCGGGACCGCCGACCTCAGCAGGGGGAAAGATGCTCAAGCTCGCCGCCATAATCCTTTTATCGGTTCAAGGCCTTTACGCGCAGGCCGCGCCCGGGGCCGACGCTCTTTTCGACAAGGGACTCTATCAGGAAGCCCTCGATATTTATTCCAAAAAAGCCGGCCACGGCGATGAGGCCGGCCTCCGGGCCCTCTACCGCTCGGCCGAATGCGAGGCGCTGCTGTTCCGCTACGCCGAGGCCAACGCCCGCCTCTATTCACTGAAACTTCCCAAGGACCCCGTCTGGAAAGGCCGGCTGCTGGCCCTGCGAGCCGAGCTGGGCAAGGAGTTCCTGCGCCAGTACGGCTATTCGCTGCCCGCCGATCTCCAGAAGGGGACCACCGACCTGACGAAGCTGACGCGGAATGAATGGCAGAAGCGGATAAACGGCGATTACGACGCGCTGTGGGCGCTCGCCGAAGAGCTCGCCGGCGCTCCGCTGAAGGACGAGGGTTACTTCGTAGACCTTGAGAAGGCCTATCTCGGCTATACGCCTTCGCTCTGGGATTTCGTCGCCCTCAAGTGGTCGGCCTGGCTGATCGATGAGGCCGACAAACCCTCTGATGCCCCCGCCGCGGACGGTTTTCTCGCCGAAAATTATAAGTACGATTTTTCCCCGACGATGCATCCGGCCCTCAAGGCCGCCGCCGTTTACGAGCGGGCTTCGGCGCTGGCCCCGGCCGGGTCCGCGCCGCGAGAGTACTGGAAGGTCCGGCGGGCCCTGATCCCGTACCGGCTCGGTTATTCGTTCGGGGATGAAGGGAAAAATAGCTCAGCCCGCTCTAAGTGGAAGATAGCTCCGCCCGGGGCCGGGCCCGGGACCGCCGTCAGGACGGCCGGGTTGCTGGCCGGCTGGGCCTCATCCTTCGTTTCCCCGCAGGGTAAAGTCTGGGCGGCCAGGGAGGCCGCCTACATCTACAGCGGCCTGGACGAATTCAAAAAAGCGGTGGAATTGTGTTCGGCCGCCGAAGATTACGCTCCCGGCTCCAAACCGGCGCATGAATGCGCCCAACTGAAATCGCGGATAGAAATGCCGAGCCTTTCCCTTTCCGTCCAGACCGCCCCGCCTCCCGGCCGGGACGGGCTTGCCGTCACGGCGCGCAATCTCGGCCAGGTGCATTTCCGCGCTTACCGGACTTCTCCGGAGGGGCTGGGTTTCGCCGGCGTCCGCGCCGACCGCGGCTGGGACAGGCTGCGCGGAATAAACCTTGAAACCGCGGAATTCTTCCTCAAAAAAGGGCACGACGTTTCCTGGAAAACGGAGATAGCCTACCCGTCGCCCTACGCGTATCACACCCAGGCGGCGGGCGTGCCCCCGCTTAAAAAAGGCCTGTACGTGGTGGTCGCTTCCGGCGACCCGGCTTTCGACAGCGGCTCATCCCTCATGCAGGCGGGGGTGCTCAATGTCACCGACATCTGGCTGATGGCCTCCGGGGCGCCAGAGGGGGACCCGGAGGATTTTATCGCTTCACCCGACGGGGCGAGGCGTTCTTCGGTGCCCATGTTCCACCTTTACGCCCTGGACGGGAGGAGCGGCGTTCCGCTGGAAGGGGCCGGTCTGGACTATTTTTATTCGACGCCCGGCGGGGGGGGCTGGAACAGGGCCGGCGCCGCGTTCGGCCCCGACGGCTCTCTTGGTATCCCTTTCGACGTGACGGTGGCCTACCCGTCCAGGATGAACTTCTCCCTGGACCCGCTCATAGCTCACGGGGGAGCCTACGCCTATACGGGCGGCACTCTCAGTTCCTCCCTGCCGGTGCCGCAGCCGCTGGTCGTGGGCGCAGAAACGGACAGGCCGGTATACCGCCCCGGCCAGAAAGTCAATTTCAAGGTCACCGTGCTGGAGCGCCGGCCGCGCGGGTATTCGGTATACGCGAGGGAGAAGAAGGTCAAGGTCACCGCCCGCGACGCCAACTGGCAGGAATTCTTCAGCAGTTCTTTCGAGCTTAACGATATGGGCAGCGCGGCCGGCTCCTTCACCGTACCGGCCGGACGGCTGCTGGGCAATTACCAGCTCAACGCGGAGATACTCGGCTACGGCTCTTCTTTCCGCGGGTCGGCCTCGTTCGGGGTGGAGGAGTACAAGCGCCCCGAGTTCGAGGTCCTGCTCGACGAGGCTAAAGGCCCGCTGCGCTTCGGTCAGAAAACAAAGATAAGCGGGTCCGCGAAATATTATTTCGGTTCACCGGTGCCCGGTGCGGAGATACGCTACCACGTGGTCCGGTCGCGCTATGTCCCCTGGTACTCCTGGTGGATGCCGCGCGACAGTTCCCCCGGCGTGCAATTTTCCGGCACGCTGAAGTCCTCCTCCGACGGTTCTTTCTCGTTCGAGTTCACGCCCGAGGGGGAGGGTGATTACCCCGCGGATTTCAGGGTGACGGCCGAGGCGAGGGACGCCGGCGGGCGCGTCATAACCGCATCGCGGTCCTACCGCGCCGGGGCGAAGTCCTATATCGTTGATATCCAGCCGGAGGCGGGCTTCTTTACGCCCTCGGACGCTCCTTCGGTGAAGGCGCGCCTTATGAACCTCAGCGACGCGCAGGTCTCCGGCTCCGCCGCTTACGAACTGTACCGGCTGGATAAGACCCCGGATTACAAGCCGTCGCCCGGCTGGATGGGTTCCTTTGAAAGGAACCCCGATCTGAACGCCTTCTTCGCCCCCGCGCCGGACGGGCGCCTGGTGGAAAAGGGGACCGTCGATTTCGACGGGAAGGGCGCGAAAGAAATTAAGCTGAAACCCCTGACCGAAGGCGTTTACCGCCTGAGGCTCAAGGCCGCCGATCCATGGGGAGGGGAATCCGTCGGGTCGCTGGTGATAGTCTCCTACGATCCGGGCAGGAAGCTCTCCTCGCTGAATCTGCCGCCGGTGGCCATATTCGAGAGGACGTCCTACCAGGAGGGGGAGACCGCCCGTCTGCTGCTGGGAGCGTCCGGGCTGAAGGGGGCTAAGTTCCTCGAGATATTCGGCGGGAATTTCCTGCTGGACAAGCGGACGCTGAAAGCCCCCGGCGTTTCCCTGGCCGATATAAAGATCGGCCCGGAGCATCGCGGCGGTTTCGACGCGCGCTGGTTCGGTGTTTCGGATTTCACGGGATACTCCGCCTCGGAGCACGCCGCCGTTCCTTTCTCGGACCGGGAACTTTCCGTGACGCTGGACCATCAGAAGTCGGTGGAGCCGGGAGGAGCGGCGAACTGGACCCTGCTGGCGCGTGACGGCCGCGGGCGTCCCGCGGAGGGAGAGGCCACGGTCCGGGTCTTCGACAGGTCGCTGGAATATTACAGGGGCCTCGACGGCTTCTGGCTGGACGGCCTCTACCCGGACCGCCGCTCCCGCGTTCATTCCCTCTCCTCGCTTTTCCAGTCACGGACCACCGGGTTCCCGGTGAAGCGCGGCCTGCTGTCGCGCATGTTCGGTCTCTTCGAGCGCTCCGCGGCGGAGGAAGTCTTCCCCTCTTTCAGGATCAATTCCTCGCGGCTGTACCGTGGGGCGTACGCCGGCGGTAAGTCGCTGGGCTTCGCCATGGAAGAAGGCATGGCCGATTCCGCCATGCCGGTGGCCGCGGCGCCAAGGGCCGCGATGGCCCGTGCCAAAGTCGCCTCGGACGGATCCGAAAAGAAGGAGGCCGCCGAGCCGGCCGAAGCCGCCGTCCCGGCCCGTTCGGATTTCTCCGAGACCGCCTACTTCAACCCGCAGCTCAGGATAGAAAAAGGCCGCGCGGGCATCTCCTTTAAGATGCCCGAACGCCTGACCTCCTGGAAAGTGACGGCGCGGGTCCTGACGCCGGACGTGAAGCGCGGCGGCGTCGCGGCGGAGGTCGTCACGCGCAAGGACCTGATGGCGCGGCTGGACCTGCCGCGCTACCTGCGCGAGGGGGACGAGTCGGAGATCGTGGCCGTGCTTACCAACGCTTCCGACGGCCAGCTGGGCGGGACCGCCGTGCTTTCAGTGACCCGCGACGGGGCGGACGCCGCGGAGGAACTGGGCTTGCGGGACCTTTCCAGGCCCTTCTCCGTCAAGCGGGACGCCTCCGCGTCCATGCGCTGGCCGGTAAAGGCGCCGCGGAAGACCGGTTTCTACAAGGTGCGGCTGACCGCCAGGGCCGGCCGCTTTTCCGACGCGCAGGAGAACGACCTGCCGCTGCTGCCGTCGCGCGAGAGGCTCTTCGCCTCCGTCAACGCCGCCCTGGACGGGGACGATAAAAAGGAGTTGAGGCTCAAGGAGCTGGAAAAGAAGGACTCCTCGCGCGTGATGGAGTCCTCGCATCTGGAGATACAGCCGCAGCTGGCGCTTACCGTGCTTAACAGCCTGCCCTACCTGGTGCGCTACCCGCACGAATGCACCGAACAGCTGCTCAACCGTTATGTGCCGCTCTCGATAGTCAACGCCGTCTATTCCAGGTACCCGGCGCTGGCGGCGGCTGCCGCGAAGGTTCCGAAGCGCCAGACCGTCACGCCGGCCTGGGAAAGAGATAACCCGCTCCGCATGATCTCGCTTATGGAAACGCCGTGGGAGGACGTTTCAAAAGGCCGTTCCGGGGCCCTGCCCTCGACAGACACTCTCGACGCCCGCCTGGTGGCGGCCGAGCGCAAGTCCGCGTTGGAGAAACTCGGGACTTACCAGCTCTCCGACGGTTCGTTCCCCTGGTTCCCCGGCGGCCGCCCGAACCTGCACATGACCCTCTATGTCCTGGAGGGCTTCGCCGAAGGCGAGCGCTACGGCGTGGACGCGCCGGACGCCATGGCCCGCAAGGCCCTGAAGTACGTTCTCGCCGAGATCCCCGGTTATATGAAGCCGGAGCCCGCGGAGACTTCGATGCTGCTCTACGCCGCCTACGTGGTCTCCTCTTTCGAGGGCAAATGGCCCGAGTCCCGGACCGCCCTCAAGTACGCCAAACTCTGGGCCGATTACGCGGACAAGCATTACCGGGCGATGACGCCTATGGGCAAGGCCTACGCGGCCTATGTCTACCTGCGGCTGGGAGAGAAGGAGAAAGCGGACCTTTATCTTAAGAGAGCGATGGACGGCAGCCGCGAGGACGAGGTCTCCGGGCTGTACTGGGCGCCGGAGAAGATCTCCTGGCTCTGGTACAACGACACGGTGGAAAAGCACGCTTTCCTCATGCGGACGCTGACGGCCTTCAGCCCCAGGGACCCGCGCGCCGCGAAGATGGCTCAGTGGCTGCTGTTCAACAGGCGGGCGACGGAATGGAAATCAACGCGCGCTTCGGCCGCGGCCATCTATTCGCTGCTGGACTTCATGAAGGCGCGCGGCGCGCTGGACAAGGGAGAGGCCTTTTCCCTGGAATGGGGCGCGCGCGGGGAAAAAGCGGCCGTCGGGCCGTCGGACTGGCTGGAGAAGCCGCTGCGCTGGTCGCTCTACGGGGCGGACGTCAAGCCGGAGCACGCCCGGGCCGCGATAACCAAGAAAGGGCCCGGCCTGGCCTTCGCCTCGCTGTCGGCGATATACACCAGCGGGGAACTGGCCGAGTCGTCCCCCTCCGGCATGATGAACGTCGAAAGAAAGTATTTCCTCAGGGAGAAGGAAGGGGACGGCTGCGCGCTGAAACCCCTGCGCAGCGGGGACGCCGTCCCCGCCGGTTCCGAAGTCGAGGTCATGCTGACCGTCAGGACGCGCTCGGCCTTCGAATACGTCCATCTCAAGGACCCCAAGCCGGCCGGCTTCGAGGCCGAGGCTCTCCTGAGCGGCTGGCGTTGGGACAGGCTGCCGCGCTACGAGGAGCAGCGCGACTCGCTGACCAACTTCTTCATGGAATGGGTGCCGCGCGGGGAATACGAGTTCGGCTACCGCCTGCGCCCGTCGCTGCCCGGGACTTACCGCCTGGGGGCGGCGACCATACAGTCTATGTACGCGCCGGAGTTCGGGGCGCATTCCGACGGCATGATCATACGGGTGAAGTAGGCGGACCATGCCGGAGCGCCATATCGTCCACGTGGACATGGACGCGTTCTTCGCGGCCGTCGAGCAGCGCGACGCCCCGTCGCTGAAGGGCCGGCCGGTCATAATCGGGGCCGACCCCAAAGGCGGCCGCGGCCGGGGCGTGGTGGCCACCTGCTCCTACGAGGCCAGGAAATTCGGCGTGCGTTCGGCCATGCCGATATCCGAAGCCTGGCGGCGCTGCCCGGGCGGCGTCTACCTTCAGCCGGACTTCCGCAAATACAGCCTGGCGTCCTCTATCATCGAAAAAGTTTTCCACGAGTTCACCCCTGACGTGGAGATGGTAAGCGTGGACGAGGCTTTCCTCGACATCACGCTGAGCGCCCATCTTTTCGGCGGGCCGGCGGAGGCCTGCGCCCGGCTCAAGCGGCGCGTAAAGGAACTGACCGGCCTGACCTGTTCGGTCGGCCTGGCCCCGACCAAGATGTGCGCCAAGATAGCCTCCGACCTGCGCAAGCCCGACGGTTTCGTGACTGTGCCGGCGGGAGGGGAGGCCGCCTTCCTCGCGCCGCTGGACATATCGAAGCTGTGGGGGCTGGGCCCGAAGACCGCCGAAGCCCTTCGCTCGAGGGGCGTCGATACGATAGGGGAGCTGGCGGCCTGCCCGGAGGAAAAATTGTCTTTCCTCGGCTCTTCGGGTGCCTCCCTGAAGGCGCTGGCCGCGGGGCTGGACCCCCGTCCCGTATCCGCGGAGGGGGAGGCTAAATCGGTCTCCAACGAGGTGACTTTCGAAAGCGACACCGGCGACGAGCGGGAGATAAAAGAATCGCTGGTGGCGCTCTGCGACAAGGTCTCGTCCCGGCTGAGGGAGGCCGGCCTCAAGGGCCGCACGGTGGGGCTCAAGATAAGGCTGGAGGGGTTCGTCACCTTTACGCGGGCCAGGACCATCCCGCTGGCCACCAATTACGCCGACATAATATGGAAAGAGATCTCCGGCCTCTACGCCGCCTTCGGCCGCGGCCGGCGGCGGGTCCGTCTGCTGGGGGTGAGGGTGTCCGGCCTCATGCCGGCGGCGGAACGGGAAGACCTTTTCGGAGGAGAGGGGGACGAGCGTCGGGAGAAGTCCCATCGCGCGGTGGAGGAGATACGCCGCAAGTTCGGCCAGGGCTCCATTTACAGGGCCGGGGGGAAGAAGGAGATCTGATAGGCCGGCATCCCCGGTATAAAAGAGGGGCCCCCGCCAGGGGGCGGGGGCCGTACACCAGCTTGGTCCTGTTCAGGGCCGGACCGTAGCACTGCGCTGCAACCGCACCGACACCGCAACCGCACCGCAACTACACCGCAACTGCACCGCAACTGCACCGCACCGCAACTACACCGCGCCGCAACTACACCGCGCCGCAACCACACTGCCGCTGCTGTTCGCCCTCCCGGGGGGCGGCCCTGGGGGGCCGGCCGGGACACCGCAAAACGCTCACTTCCACTACCTCTGCGACTATAGTCTAACACCCGGAACTTGACTTGTCAAGGGTCTAAAAATATTTACAGAATAATCCTTTTTTGAGAGAGCGGAGGACTGAGATGCCCGCACGGGACCGTGTTCCGGCCTGGCGAAAGTGCCCTGTCCCCCACACCTCGTTGTGGCGCCCGCCGATGCTGCGGCGGGCCCCGCTATTTTGTAAAATATAGGCGGGAAAACGGGGGAGTCACCCCGCTCTCCGGAGGTAAACAGACATGAAATTCGCCAAGCGCATAGTCCTTTTTGTTCTTCTGAATGTCCTCATAATAACCACGCTCTCCATAACGATGCAGCTGCTGGGGGTGCGGCCCTACCTGGACGCCAACGGCATCGACTACGCCTCGCTTCTGATCTTCTGCCTGGTCTGGGGCATGGGCGGCGCCTTCATCTCGCTGGCCCTTTCGCGCGTGATGGCCAAATGGATGATGGGCGTTAAGGTTATCGACCCGAGCACCACCGACCCCGCTCTTTCGCGCCTGGTGGTTTCGGTGCACAACCTGGCCAAGGCGGCCGGCCTGCCGAAGATGCCCGAGGTCGGCGTTTACGACAGTCCCGAGGTCAACGCCTTCGCCACCGGCCCCACGCGTTCGCGCGCGCTGGTCGCGGTGTCCGCGGGCCTGCTCGACGCGATGGAGTGGGAGCAGGTCGAGGGCGTGCTCGGCCATGAGATCGCCCATATCGCCAACGGCGACATGGTCACCATGACCCTGCTGCAGGGCGTCATCAACGCCATAGTGATGTTCCTGGCCCGCGTCATCGCTTTCTTCATCTTCCGCAACTCCCGCGACGGCGGCGGCGCCATGAAGTTCCTGGTCATAATCGTCCTCCAGATAGCGCTGAGCTTCTTCGGCATGATACTGCTGGCCGCTTTCTCCCGCTACCGCGAGTACCGCGCGGACGCGGGCGGCGCCGGCCTGGCCGGCCGGGAGAAGATGATCAACGCCCTCGAAGGCCTGCGCAAGACCGTACAGTACGCGGACATGACCGGCCAGCAGTCCGTGGCGGCCTTCAAGATCTCGTCCAAGCCGGGCGGTCTTATGAAGCTTTTCTCCACGCATCCGCCGCTTGAAGAGCGGATCGCCAGGCTGAAGGCGGGCGCGTGAGAGGGCCGCTGCTGCTGCTCTCCGCCCTGCTGGCTTTTTCGTTCCAGGGCTGCGCCAGGACTCCAGACAGCCAGTACCGTAATTCGCTGCGCAAGGTGAAAGCTGCGCTGGAGGCCGAGATTTCCGCGGGCCGTTTCAAGGAATCCGTTTCCGCGGACATGAGGCTCAAGACCGCCAGGGACCGGCTGGACGCGACACTGATGAGCCATCCGTCCGATCCTTTCGCCGACGACGCCTACCTGGTAAGGGCCCTCCTGAGGGACCCGGATCTCTCCAGCCCTGAAACCTGGCGGGATTTCCTCAAAAAGCACCCCGCCGCCGAGTTCGAGCCGTGGTCGGTGGAGAACCTGCAGGGAGTGTTCGGCGACTCCGTGCTGAAAGTTCCGAAGGGTCCCGTTTTCGAGGCCCGCTTTCGCCTGATATCGGCGCTGGCCTACCGCAAGGCCTGCTCCGACGCCCTTGCCGAAGCCAGGGCTTCCATGTCCCTTTATTCTTCGGCCGGCAAGCCTTCCTCCGTGGAGGCTATGCTGGCACTCGGCTATCTCAGGGCCGGTTCCTGCTTTTCTAAGTCCGGCGATAAGCGCGCCGCGGAAGCCGCCTACCGGGAGGCGGCCGGCTTCTTCGATGAGCCGCGCATAAGGGCTTCTTTCGAGCGAGAACTCTCCAAGCGCTGAAAGGGCTTCACAACCGCCGTTTTATTTTGTAATAATTGACCCTAGGGGTGGGGTAGTTCATAAATAGTTTTCCGCAAGACCGGCTTTCGGGCCGGTCAACGTCTTTGCCGCGCGGCGATTTCGCGCCGGTGCGGACGTTTTCGGGGGGATATGTCAAAACCGGGGAATAAGAACCCTAAGATAAAGCCGGAAGAACCGGCCGGCTTCGGGTCCAGGCTGATCAGGGCCGTCGCCGCCGATTCCTTCTTCTTTCGTCACGACGGGAAGGGGGTCTTCACCTATGTCAGCCCCTCCGTACGCAGCGTGCTGGGTTACAGCGTAAAAGATTTCCTAAGCCACTATACCCGCTACCTGACCCCGGACCCCCGCAACAAAGAGGCGCGCCGCCACACCGGGCTGAGCCTGAAGGGCAGGCGGCAGAAGCCTTACCTGGTGGAGCTCTTCCACGCCAGGGGCGGCGCCAGGTGGCTCGAGGTGCTGGAGGTCCCCGTCAGGGACGGCCGCGGCAAGGTGGCCGGAGTGGAGGGGGTCGCCCGGGACGTCACCGCCAGGGTAAGGGAAGAAAAGGCGCTGGAGGAGAGGCGCCGCGCCCTGGAAGCCGAGATATCCGAGCGGACCCGCCAGCTGGCCGCCGAGCACGCCGCGGTGAAGAAGAACTGGGCCAACCTGGAGGGCCTGGTCAATAATACCACGGACCTGGTCTGGTCGGTGGACAAGGGCCTCCGGTTCATAACTTTTAACGAGGCCTACAGGAAAAGTTTCGAGGTCTACTTCTCCGCTCCGGTCCGGCCGGGAGATCCGGCCCTCGAGCGGGCCTCGGCCCCGGAAGTGCATAAATGGAAGAAACGCTATCAGAAGATCCTGTCGGGGCAGTCTTTCAAGGAGGAGGACTGTTATTCCCGGTCCGGACGCCGGCACTATTTTGAATTCAATTTCAGCCCCATACTGCTCGACGGCAACGTGATAGGGGCCGCCTGCTTCGGCAGGGATGTGACCTCCCGGCGGAAGATGGAAGAGGACCTGCGGCGCGGTTCGGCGCAGCTCAACGCCATCTTCAACAACTCGCCCATGATAATGCTGCTGGTCAATAAGGAGCGGCGGATAACCAAGATAAGTCTTTCGGGCGTCTCCAGCAGGGCCTCTGATATCGGCCGCATGGCCGGCGAGGCGCTGGGCTGCGAGGCGGCGCGGACCGGCCTCTGCGGCAAAGAGAAAGAGTGCGCCAACTGCCCGCTGCGCGAGCTGCTGAGGGAGACTTTCCGTTCGGGCAAGGCCATAAGCCGCAGGGAGATAGGCCTGACCATCGATAACGAGGAGGTCTGCTTCGTGGCCTCCACCGGGATCATCACAGAGGAGGGCGAGCCGCAGGTGCTCATCTGCCTCGACGACGTGACGCGCCTGAAGAAGGCCGAGCTGGCCCTCAAGAAACAGAACGAGGTGCTCGAAGCCCAGAATATCACCCTTATGGCCCTGGGCAGGAGCCGCAGGGCGGCCGGGCAGGGCCTGGACGCCGCTTTCAGGGAGGCGGCCGAGATCTGCGCCCACGCCCTGCGCGTGGACCGCGTCGGAGTCTGGCTCTTCACCGAAGACAAGTCCGCCATGGTCTGCCGGGACATATACGACGCCCCGACCAGGAGGCATTTCTCCGGCGAGCGCTGGGAGCGGTCCAAGTCGCCGCTCTATTTCAAGGTGATAGAGAGCGAAGGGGTCGTCGCGGCGGCGGACGCCAGGAGGGACCCGCGCACCGCGGAGTTCTCCCGGGAATATTTCATCCCCAACGGCATCCTGTCCGTGCTGGACATGCAGATAATGGCCGAGGGCCGCCCCGCCGGCATAGTCTGCGCGGAGAACGCCAGGGAGCCCAGGGAATGGTCGGCCGCCGACCGGAACCTTCTTTCGGCCGTCTGCGATTATTCCGCGCTGGCCATACTGGAGGAGCGCCGCGTACAGCTGGAGCGCAGCAAGGACCTGCTCTCCCACGCCATAGTCCACGACCTCAACAATCCCATGACCGCGCTGCTCTGCAACTGCGAGCTGCTGGAGGAGGAGCTCAGGGAGGCCATGACCGGATCCCAGCTCGAGAGGTTCAAGGACATCTACTACGTGCTCAACGAGATGCGGGAGATGATAAGCGACATACTGCGCATCAGCAAGATGGAAGCCGGCTCGCTGCAGCTCGACATAAAGCCCGTGCCGGTCAGGGACATCATCGGCGGGGCGATAAAGACGATGTTCCCCAGGGCGCAGGCCGAACGCAAATCCCTCAAGGCCGGCGCGGCGCCGGCCCGGCTGGTGCGGGCCGACCGCGAGATGGTCGGGCGCGTGCTTCAGAACCTCATCAACAACGCGCTCAAGTTCAGCCCTTCGGCCGGCCGGGTCGGCGTCAGGGCCGAGCTCGGGAGCGGGGGGAAGGAAATGCTGTTCTCCGTCAGCGACGCCGGCCCCGGCATTCCCGAGGAATATATCGGGAGGATATTCGACAAATTCTTCCAGGGTCCGACGGCGGCCGCGGCGCGCGGCGGCATGGGCCTGGGCCTGACTTTCTGCCGCATGGTCGTGGACGCCCACGGGGGACGCATATGGGCCGAGAACTGCCCGGGAGGGGGGAGCGTTTTCCGCTTCACCCTGCCGTTCAATTGAGCCCGGGTCGGGCACGCCCTCCCCGCAGTAAAGTATAATGGACCCTATGTGCGGCCGCTATTCCCAATCGACGGACCTTGCCGAACTCGTAAAGCGTTTCGGCATCAAGCAGCCCCCTTTTCATTTTACCCCCAGCTATAATATCGCCCCGGGCGCCTCGACGCCCGTCATAACTCCGGCCGGCCTGCGGCTGCTGAAATGGGGTTTCGTGCCGGCCTGGTCAGGCGGTCCTTTCCGCGCCGGCCCCGCGATGCCGCTGTTCCCGGCCGGCAGCAGTCCTTTGGAACGCAAGTACTCGGGCGAAGAGACCAGCCCCGAGGCCCAGCCGGAGACCGAGCCCGAAGGTTTTATAAACGCGAGGGCGGAGGGAATCGCCTCAAGGCCGGCTTTCCGCGCCGCATTTTACAATTCCCGCTGCATAATACCGGCCGACGGCTTCTACGAATGGAGCGGCTCCGCCGGCGAAAAGATCCCGTACCGTTTTTCGATGCGCGATGGCGCGCTTTTCGGGATGGCGGGAGTGTACGAGGAGAAGCGCGGGACTTTCGCGATAATAACGGCGGCCGCTTCCGCTCTCGTCCGCGCGGTGCATCACAGGATGCCGGTCATACTGGAGCCCCGCCACGAGGCGCTCTGGCTCAATCCGCGCATGCGCGACAGCGAGACGCTGCTGCCGCTGCTGCGCGCCTATGATTCCTCGCTGATGCGCGGATACCGCGTTTCGGACATCGTAAACGACCCGAAGCACGATTCTCCCGACTGCGCCAAGCCGCTCGATTAAGCGATGAGCTTCATCCATCTTATTTTTCCGCTGCTCCTGGCTACGGCCCAGGCCCAGACTTCTCCCGTTTCCCAGCCCGCGGTCCGTTCCACGGCGCCGGCTCCCGGCACTTACGCCTACGGCATGGAGCAGCGCCGGGCCGGAGACCACGCCGGGGCGAAAAAAACCTTCATGCAGCTTTTCCTCAAGGATCCTTCCAGCGGAGGAGCTCTCGAGGGCCTTTCGCTGACAAGTCTGGCGATGGGCCAGCAAGAAGAGGCGCTGGTCTACCTTGAGCAGTGGAACTCCCAGTCGCCGGGCAATCCTTACATACTTAAGCTTCTTCTTAGGGCCCAGAACTCGCTGCGCGACGGGGAGGGGGCCCTGCTCACCTGCCGCGCGCTGGCCGCCCTGGACCCGCGCGACTGCGCGGTACGCTACCGCGCGGAATCGCTGGCGGAACGCGTCGATCCAGGCGTTTTCCCGCGGGCCAGGACTTCCCGGACGCTCTCTATAGAGGGGCTGGAGACTTCCAGCCCGCAGCGCATACTTTACGAGGGCCATTCCGCCGCGGCCCGCTTCCGCCACCGGCTGGGCGCCGGCCTGGACCTCATAGGCGGCGCCGAGATACGCGAGGAGGCCCAGCGCAACGACGGCAGGGGTTTCACCTATTACGACATACTCGAACAGACCTATTCGGCGGGCCTGGCCCGCCGCTATGGCCGTGGCTCCGGCTGGGAAGCCGAATATGGGCGTTCCTTCCTTTCCGACATAGAGGGGGATGGCGTGGGCACCCGTGAAGTCAACCGCCTCCGCCTGCACGGCTATACCCGCTTGCGCGGGACGGCGCTGCGGTTATGGGTGGACAGCAGGCCGAGGTACCTGAGGGTTTCGGGCGGTACCTCGTATTTCAGGCTGCTGCGCGAGGAGTCCGCGCGGGCCGAAGCGGAAGGCGGCTCGGGCGGGATATCCTGGCTGGCCCGCGTCGGCGTCACGGATACCTCCGACGGCACCACCGTGCCGGCCTACTCGCTGCGCGGCGGGCTCGAGTCGGGGCCCTGGTATTTCAATTCTTCCTACTCGCACGTCCAGCAGGAGTTCTACAGCGGCTCGGCCGACGGCCGGCTGCGCTACGTCAATTACGACAGGGTGGGGCTGGGCCTGCGCCGGCAGGAGGCGGAGCGCTACCGGGCGGGCGTTTCCGGCGCGGGGACTTTCTACTCCGACGCCAACAGCCTGGGTGAGCTGGACGCCGAACTGACCGGCTGGCTGCCGCGGAACAGGGAATTCTCCGGTACCTACAGGTTCTCCTTCAGGGACTTCGGGCGTTCCGAGTCCGGCTACGATACCGTCGATGAGAAAGGGCACTGGCTGGGCGCCTACTGGCGCCGCTGCCGGGGCCATAACTGGTCGGCCATGGCCGGCTACGAACACGGTTTTATCACGGATACCCGGATGAGCTACGACGCCGGTATCTACCTGGCCGAATTAGACTGGTACGCCGGGCCGTCCGGCTCGGTCAGGCTGCAGGCCCGCCGCAAGACCACCACAGGCCGCGGGAATTCCTTTTCCGCCGGCCTGCAGGCGAGAATAAGCTTCAAATGAAACGCCGTGCCGCCTGGCCGCTGCTGGCGGCGGCGCTGTTGCTTGTGCCGGCCGCCGCTTCGGCCGGCCGGGCCGTCTGGGTCTGGGAGCCCGAGACCTTCGCCATGCTGGAGGACCGCCGCGCCGCCTTGGAGGCGATATCTTTCCTTAACTCCAAGGGCATAGATACCGTTTATCTTTACGCGGACTCCTACAAGGGCCGCAGCCACCTCGAAAAAAAGCCGAAACTTTACCGGGCTTTGCTCAGGAGGCTGGGCAAGCGCGGTATACGCGCTTACGCCCTGCTCGGTTCCTGGCATCTGCGCACCCACGAATATGTCCTGCCGGAGCGGCACCCGGAGGCCGTCGCCATGCTGGAGAGGGTCCTGTCCTACAACGCCGCTTCAAAGCCGGGCGAGCGCTTCGCCGGGGTCAATATCGACATAGAGCCTCATATGCTCGAGACCTGGAAGACGGACAGAGAAGGGCTGCTGCTGAACTTTCTGGACATGTCCCGGGCGCTGATGGACGCCAAGCGGCGGGCCCGCGCGGACATCCTGGTCGGCCCCGCCATCCCTTTCTGGCTGGACCGGATAGAGCTGGAATGGGGCGGCGAGAAGAAGCCGGTCAGCGAGCATGTGCTTGATATATACGATACAGCGGCCCTGATGAACTATCGCGATAGAGCGGAGGGCCGGGACGGTATGATAGAGCACGCCGCTTCGGAGCTGGCTTACGCGGGGAAACTTGGCAAGCTTCTGGCTATCGGCGTGGAGGTCACGCCCAACGAGGTGGCCAAGGTTACCTTTGACGAGCTGAGCGAGGAGTACATGGAGGGGGAACTTGCCAAAGCGGAGGCCGTTTTCTCCGCCAGCCCGGCTTTCGACGGCTTCGTCATACACCATTACGAAAGCTACAGGGACTGGCTCAGGGCCCGCGGCGGCAAGGAGAAGGAAAGAAAATGAGGAAGAGACTGCTCAGTTTTAAATACGCTTTCAAGGGGCTCGCCGCGCTGGCCTCCTCCGAGCCGAACTTCCAGATTCATCTCGCGGCGGCGGCGGTGGTGGTCTTTCTAGGGTTCTGGCTGGAGATCTCCGCGGTGGAATGGTGCCTGGCGCTGCTCTGCTTCGCGGCCGTGATGGCGGCCGAGGCTCTCAATAGCGCCGTGGAGAAGCTGACCGACATGGTCTCGCCGGGACACGACCCGCGCGCCGGCCGGGTCAAGGATATGGCGGCCGGGGGAGTCCTGGCCGCGGCCATCATGGCCGCGGTGATAGGCGGGGTCATCTTCGTCCCGAAACTGCTCAGGGTTTTCTGAGTTTTTTGTAAAGGCCCGCGAATTCGTCCGATGAGCCGGACGGAGCCAGGAAGGCGTGCGCTACCACCGGCTTTTCCATCTTCATGGTTTCCCTGACGGCCTTTTCTTTCTGGGCGGGAGTCATCGATTTCCAGGGATAGTTGGCGTAGCCTAGCTTGTACTTCCCGGCCAGTTCCCTTTCTTTCTTTATCCAGGGCAGGTCCTCCGGGTTCTTCGGGTCCAGCAGCGAGACCAACGAGGCCACGTCGGAATTTATAAGGGTCATGAACTCCTCGTCGGTGGGGTAGGGCGTCAGGAACACCTCCCCGCCGAGGTCGGTTGCCGGGCCGCGCTCGAATTTTTTCCTTTCGCCGATGCTTTTCCTGTGCGATATCCCGGAAACCGCGGCCGCGCCGCCGGAGGCGTTGACGAGCATTTTCCGGAAAAGCCGCACCCGGTCCCTGCCCAGGTAGCAGTGGACATAGTACTTGCCGCCGCGGTCCAGCAGCTTTTTTATCTCGGCTTCGACATGGTCGTTGGAGGAGATCCAGGGCAGCATCGGCACGTGGATAAGTTCGAGCCCTATCTCGCGGGCCGCCTTTATCTCTTTATCGAGCAGTACCGGTTCGAAAGGCGCCACGGCCCGGCTCATTATCGGGACCACGGCGGTGTAGCCCTCGGCTTTGAGCTCGGCCAGGCGTTCCTTCTCGGGGTAGGGGCCGAAGACGAACTCGCTGCCGGCGAAGGTTTCGCCGAGGCCCTTGCCGCCCGCGCCTGCCATCATCTTCGGGTTCATCCAGAAAGCCATCGCCGCCAGGAACATCGCCAGCGACAGCGCGGGCAGGCCCAGCCGCCCGGCCCTGCCGGAGGCGGCCAGCGTGGCGGCAGTCAGCCGCCGG
>DNQL01000246.1 GCA_003500765.1 Elusimicrobiota bacterium
GGCGGCCAGGGCCGCGGCGGTCTCGAAGAGCAGCGACGGGACGTCGTCGGCGAAACGGAGGCTCAGTTCTTCCCCGGGCAGGGCTTCCAGCGCGCCGGCCAGCGCCGCCAGGCTGTATATGTTCTCCCTGGTCGAGAGGAAGATCAGCGTGACCGGTTTCATTCGTCCGCCGGCGGATCCCGGTCCTCCTCCTCTTCTCCGGCCCCGCCGGGCGCGTGGGGGCGGCGCCTGTCGGCCCGGTCCTTGAGCCGGCAATAGGCGACGGCCGCGGAGCAGTTGAGCCAGGGGACGAAGACGAAATTCTTCAGCGCGTGGCCGGTCACGTCCCAGAACCCCGTTTTGAAGGCCAGAGCGGGTTCCTTGACGGAGCCGATCTCTATCACCGACGGGGCGAAGATCTCTATGAGCACCACAAGGCCCAGCACTGGGAAGAGGTCCGTCCGGTGTCCCAGCGTTATCGCGGCGCTGCGCAGGAAACTGTCCCTGACCGGCAGGTCCTCGTCCACCAGCGCGTACTCGCCGAAAGAGTAGGCCAGCATGATGAGTATGCCGGGCACTATCAGCAGCATGAATCCGCCCAGCAGCATCATCGAGAATATGAGCGTCAGGGCCAGGGCCCTGAAATAGATGGAGAAGCCGTAAAAGATGTCGCGCAGCGACGCCCGCCCCCGCGCGGCTTTTATGTAGAAGAGGGTCACGCCCGCCTCTACGGGGATTATGACCGCGGCCATCCACGCGTAGCCGGGCCAGATGCTGCCGAACCTGTCGACCAGTAAATATACAGGCATGGAGAGCAGCGGCACCGCGAGTATGGCCGGGATCAGCCGGGGCAGCATCCCGATGTAGAAATCCCAGCCGTCGGCCAGCCAGGCCAGGCCGCTGTTGCCGCGGCCGCGCCCCGCCGGCAGGTTTTCGGTCTTTTCCATGCGGCAGTAATTCTAATAAATACGGAACACCCGTGACAGAGCGCGCGGTAATAAATAGAATGAAGGTATGAAAGCCCTAACATACCCTCTTATCTGCGCGCTGTTCCTGCTACAGGCCACTCCGTCCGGCGCCGAGACAACTTCCGGCGGGGTGAATCTGCGCAATGAACCCGGCGGCAAGGTCATAGTGAAGATAAAAAAGAAGACCTCCGTAGAATGCGCCCCCGCCTCGGGCGGCTGGCAGCTGACCGGCCTGGTCTCGCTGATAGACAAGGGCGACTACAACCCGTTCACCGGGGTGATACGAGCGAAGAGCCCTCTTTATGACGAGGCCGGGGTAAAAATCGGAGAGGTCCTCTCCGATATAAGGGCCTGGCTGATAGAGGAAAAGAGCGGCCGCGCCATGATGAGTTTCACGGGCTTTCTCAAGGAGAGAGAGATACGCCGGGATTCGCGGGTCGAGTACGCGCTCTCGAGGCTGACGGAGGGCGCGCGCCGCGGGCTCACCCAGGAGGATTTTAAGCGGCACTTCGAGGATTTTCCGTACGAAGCGTGGGCCGGACGCGGGTCCCTGCGCAGCTGGATGATGAAGGACCATTGGATGGGCCGGGCCGCGCCGGGTCCGAGGATGATACTTATCTTCGACGGCGAGCGCCTGAGCGCCGCCATACACTCGCGGCCCCTCGACACCCGGAAGTTCAGGCCGGGCGAGGGCCCCCGGGGCTACCACATGACCTGGTTCGAGGGCATGCCCGAGACCGCCAAGTCACGCATCCGCGAGCTCTACTATCCCCTCGTCGAGAAGTAGGGAACGTTTTTTTCTTATTTCGTTACGGCCTGGGAGTAGAGCCAGCCGGCGCGGAAGGAACTGCGCACCAGCGGGCCGGCCAGGGCGGCCCTGAAGCCGAGTTCGACGGCCCGGCTCTGCCAGGCCTCGAATTCCTTCGGTGTGTAATACCGCTTCACTTCGAAATGTCCCTTCGACGGCGCCAGGTACTGGCCCAGCGTGACCAGGTCGCAGCCGGCCGACGCCGCGTCTTTCAGCGCCGCCTCCAGGTCGGCTTCCGTTTCCCCCAGCCCCAGCATGAACCCCGTCTTGACCAGCGAGGCCGGCCGGTATTTTTTAGCGTCCGAGAGGAGCTTGAGCGAGCGGCGGTAATCGGCGCCCTTGCGCACGGCGTAGAGCGACGGCACTGTTTCCAGGTTGTGCCCCAGCACGTCGGGGGCCGCGTCCAGCACGGTCCTGAGCGCGCCGGCGTCGCCGCCGAAATCGGGGATGAGCGGCTCGGTCTTTATCCCGGGGCAGGACTCGCGCAGCGCGCGCAGCGTGGCCGCGAAATGTCCGGCTCCGCCGTCGGGCAGGTCGTCGCGGGTGGGCGAGGTGAATACGACGTATTTCAGTCCCCAGCGGCGGGAAAGTTCCCCCACCCGCGCCGGTTCGCCCGGGTCCGGGGCCAGGGGTTTCTTCTTGGATACCGCGCAGAAAGCGCAGGCCCGCGTGCAGATATCGCCGAGTATCAGGAAAGTCGCCTCGCCCGCGGCGAAACAATTGCCCTTGTTCGGGCATAGCGCTTCGTCGCAGACCGTGTGAAGCCGCGCGCCGGCCAGGTCGCCGGCGGTGTCGCGGGCCGGGGCGCCGCGGAGCCCGGATTTGTTCTTCCGGACTTCCGCGACGATCCAGTCGGGATACGTTCCCATCTTATTCCGTTATCTTGAGGTGCAGCTCTTTGAGCTGGCGTTCGTCTATCGTGGACGGGGCGTCGCTCATCAGGCACGAGCCGCTGGCCGTCTTGGGAAAGGCGATGACGTCGCGTATCGATTCGGTGCCGCAGAGTATGCCGATGAGGCGGTCGAAGCCGATGCCGATGCCGCCGTGCGGCGGCGCGCCGAAGTCCAGCGCGTTCACTATCATCCCGAAACGGCGCTGCACTTCTTCCTTCGAGTAACCCATCAGGCCGAAGATCTTCTCCTGCACCCCCCGGCTGTGGTTGCGCACCGAGCCGGAACCCAGCTCCACGCCGTTGAGGACCAGGTCGTACTGGCAGGAGCGCATGCCGCCGGGGTCTGTGTCGAGCATGGGGAGCTCTTCCGGCAGCGGCGCGGTGAAAGGATTGTGCGTGAAAGTCCAGTGCCCCGTCTCGGCGTCCTTCTCGAGCAGCGGGAAATGGCGCACCCAGAGGAACGCCCATTTGCGGACCTGGGCGGGCTTGAGCTTCTTTATCAGCTCGTTGCGCACCAGGCCCAGCTGAGGGGCGGCCTGGGCCGCGGGCCCGGTCACCATGAAGACGATGTCCCCTTCCCGCATGGCGAAGAAGTCCTTCACCGACGAGACCTCGGTTTCGGAAAGGAACTTGAGGGCCGGGGATTCCGGCTTGCCGTCTTTCAGCTTGAACCAGAGCAGGCCCCTGGCCCCGGCTTTCTTCGCGGCGTCGGTGAGTTTGTCTATCTCGCCGCGCGAATAGACGGCCGCGCCGCCCTCGCCCTTTATGCCGCGCACAACGCCGCCGGAGGCCAGCGCCTCGGCGAAAACCTTGAAACCGGAGGCCTTGAACAGGTGAGAGCAGTCCTTTATTTCAAGCGCGTAGCGCAGGTCGGGCTTGTCGGAGCCGTAGCGCAGCATGGCGTCGGCGAATTCCATCTCCGGGAACGGGGTCTCTATTTTCTCCCCCACTCCCTCGAAGACCGAGCGCAGCATGTCCTCGACTACGGCGGCCACGTCCTGCTCGGTGACGAAGGACATCTCCACGTCTATCTGGGTATGCTCCGGCTGGCGGTCGGCGCGCAGGTCCTCGTCGCGCAGCGCGCGGGCCAGCTGGAAGTATCGGTCCATGCCCGCTACCATCAGGAGCTGCTTGAAGACCTGCGGCGATTGCGGAAGCGCGTAGAAATGGCCGGGGTTCATGCGCGAGGGTACTACGAAGTCGCGCGCGCCCTCCGGCGTGGAGCGGGTCAGCATGGGCGTCTCTATCTCGTTAAATCCCTTCGCGAGCAGATTGGCGCGTACCAGGCCGGCGACCTTGCTGCGCAGGACCAGGTTTTTCGCCACCTTCGGGCGGCGCAGGTCGAGGTAGCGGTACTTCAGGCGCGTGTCCTCCAGCACCCCGGCGTGCTCGCCGAGGTCGAAGGGCAGCGGCTGCGAAACATTGAGAGTTTCTATCTTTTCGGCGACCAGTTCTATCTCGCCGGTGGGCATCTTCGGATTGACCATGCCCTGCGGACGCGGCGTCACCTTGCCCGTCACGCGCAGGACATACTCGGCCTTGGAATCCTCGGCCGCCTGGAAGGCCGCCGTGCCGGGATTGGCTACCACCTGGGTTACGCCGTAGAGGTCGCGCAGGCTGATGAAGAGCACCCCGCCGTGATTGCGCTTGGAGTCCATCCAGCCGCAGAGCGTCGCCGTCCGGCCGGCGTCGGAGCCCCGGAGGGCGCCGCAATCGTGGGTGCGAAGATTTGTGGCGTTGTCGTGGTGGGGTTCGGTTTTCATGGCTCTCCCGGGAGTATATGGGCGCGCGGCGGCGCCAGGATCAATCGGGCTTGCGCGCCAGGCGCGAGGCGAGACCGGAGAAGGGCACGCTTTCCTGCCCCGCCTGGCCCTTGAGGGGCTTGAGCGAGCAGGCCCCCGCTTTTAATTCGTCCTCGCCGATGATCACGGCGTAGTCGGTCCCGCTCCTGTCGGCGGAGCGCATCTGCGATTTCATGCTGAGGTCGAAATTGGAATAGTCGGCGGCCAGGCCGACCGAGCGCAGGTCCGACATCAGGCGGAAGGCTTCGACGCCGGCCTCTTTGCCGGAGGCGACGAAGAAGGCCGCGGGGCCTTTTTCCTCCGGTGCGGCGCCGGCGGCTTTTATCACCAGCGCGGCGCGGTCCAGTCCCATGGCCCAGCCTACCGACGGTGAGGCCGGGCCGCCCATCGACTTTATCAGATCGTCGTATCGGCCGCCGCCGGCCACCGCGTCCTGCGCGCCGAGGGCGCCGGCTTTCACTTCGAAGACCGTGCGGGTGTAATAGTCCAGCCCGCGCACCATCGTGTGGTTGACCTTGAAGTCCACCCCCGCGGCTTTGAGCAGCTCCTGGGTGCGGTCGAAATGTTCCACGCAGGAGGGACAGAGGGATATCTTAGGCGCCTTGTCGGCCAGCCAGGGGCCGTCCACCTTGCAGTCCAGCGCGCGCATTGGGTTGCGGTCCACGCGGCGCTTGCACGCCTCGCATAGGGCCTCCGTGTTGAGCTTGAGATAGCCCAGCAGCGTCTCGCGGTAGGCCCGGCGGCATTCGGCGCAGCCCAGGGTGTTGAGCTCCACCGTGCAGCCCGGCGCGCCGGCTTTTTCGAGGACCTTTACCAACAGGGCGATGGATTCCGCGTCGGCCGACGGGGAGGGATTCCCGATGCATTCGACCCCTATCTGGGTGAACTCGCGGTAGCGGCCGGCCTGGGGCCGCTCGGCGCGGAACATGGGGCCGATGTAGAAAAGTTTGGCGTTCCGGCCGCCCTGAGAGAGGTTCTGCTCGATGTACGCGCGGGCCACGCCGGGGGTTCCCTCGGGCCGCATCGCCACTTCGCGCCCCCCTCCGTCGGTGAAGGCGTACATTTCCTTCTCGACAATGTCGGTGGTGTCGCCGGTGGATTTTACGAACAGTTCCTTGGTCTCCAGCGTAGGTATGCGTATCTCCCGGTAGCCGTGCAGCCGGAAAACCTCCCGCGCCGCCGCCTCGATGGCGGAGAAAAGCTCGGAGTCGGGCGGCAGTATGTCCCGGAAGCCGCGCAGCGTACGGCTCATCCGCGCGCCTTGGCGGCCATCGACTGCAGCCTGGCCTTGCTCTTTAAAATTATCCTGCCTCGCTGATAATCGATGATGCCGCTGCGCTTGAGCGAATTGACGGCCCGGCAGACGGGGACCCGGGTGGTGCCCAGGTATTCCGCCAGCTCGCCCTGGCCGATAGCCACGACCAGCGGCCCGGCCTTGGACTTGGCTTCGAGCTCGAGTATGGCGGAGGCCAGGCGGCCCAGTATATTATGGAACAGCATGGACTCCACTTCTTTGTTCGCCTTGTCCAGCCGCTCCACCAGGGTGCGGATTATTTTCATGCTGAAGTCGGCGTGGCGAACCACCAGCCTGCCGAAGTTCTGCTTGGAGATGACCAGCAGCTCGGTGTCCTCCAGCGCCTGGGCCGAGGCGGAGCGTATCTTGCCCCCGAGCAGCGACATCTCTCCGAAGAAGTCGCCTTTGCCCAGGAAGGCGAAGGTTTTTTTCTTGCCGCCGCCGAGCGAGGTGAATATCTTTATCTTACCGGCGTTGACGATGAAGAAATTCTTCCCCACCTCTTCCTTGTTGAATACCATGTCCCCCGCCTTATAGCGGCGGACGGAGGCGATCTTCACGATATGGTTAAGGTCGGCCTTTCCCAGCCCTTTAAGGAAAGTTACTTTCTCGAGAGCCTTGTGGAGCGTCATTTTTTCGCCTTCTCGTCCTTGTGGTGCTCCGTTCCGCATTTGTGGCCGCCGTCGGCGTACTGGGCCTGCATGGCCTTGATGGTCTCAGGCTTCTTGGAGGCGAGGAGGATCTTAACCCCCGTCGCGGTATTTTCGAACTTGGCGGTGGCGTCCTTGGGCAGGCAGGAGCAGTTGCCGCCGGCGTAGTGGACCGCGGTCAGTTCCTGGAGTTTCGCTATCGCCTCCTTGCCCTTGGAGGCCAGCGTCAGTTCAACGCCGTCCTTGGTGTTCTTCACCGTCTTCTCCACTCCCTCCATCTGCTTGGGGCAGGCGGCCTTGGCTTCCTTGCCCTTGCCGCAATCATGGTCCTTTTCGCCCTTCATCCCGGGGCAGTCGTGCTTCTTCCCGGCTTCGGCCTTTGCGCCGGGGCAGTCGTGCTTGCCTCCCTCGGCGGCCTGCCTGGACATGGGGCATTCTACCTTGGCCGCGGCTTTTGTGTCGCCGGCCTTTTTGTCGCCCGGGCATTTGCCGCAATGGGCGTAAGCGGTCATCGCGACCGCGAAAAATATTATACCGGCGAGCAGATCTTTCTTCATTGTGTTCTCCCTAAAACGCGATTATAGGTCGTTTCCAAACGGCCGGAGCCGCAACGCAATTATATAATTTTTCAAGAGAATTAGTTGAAAAGGGCGCGTTTTCCGGCGGGCGAGGTTGACAGAGGCGTCATGTATTAGGATAATGATAATAATTATCAAATTATGAAAACGAGAGCGTGCCCCTGCGGCGAAAAATGCGACTGCCCCAAACCGGTCCCCCGTCGGAGCCGGAGGCGGGAGGCGGTTCTCAAGGCCATGCTCTCAGCCCCGGCCCATATGACCGCCGGGGAGATATGCCGCGCGGCGGGCGGGCATATGCCCGGCATAGGCATCGCGACGGTCTATCGTTCGCTGAAATGCCTTTGCGGCTGCGGCAAGGCGGTTGAGTTCAAGCGCGGAAAATCGCCGTCCGTTTACGGGATACCCCTGCGAAGGTCCGGGCACGCCCACCTGGTCTGCCGGGAGTGCGGGAACGCGAGCGAAATGCCGCTGCCGGGCGCTGAAAAACTCGGCCGCCGGGTTTCCGCCGGTACCGGCTTCTCCCCCTTCGGGAGCCGGCTGGAGATCTATGGGATCTGCGCCAAATGTAATCGGAAAGGAACCGCACGAGGAAATGTATGAAAAAAGTACTCATCGGCATGACCCTGCTTCCCGTTCTTTTCGCCTGCTCTAAAGGCCCGGGACAGCCCCCGTCCGAAGGAGATCTCCGTTCCGGCCCGGCCGCCGCCGCGGTATTGGAGGAAGGCGAAAAGACGGCCCTTCCGGACGGCGGCTATTTTACCTGGAAGTTCAGCGAGAAGCCGAAGTTGGGCGTCATTATAATCAACCTGCAGGCCTTCGGGCCGGACGGAAAGCCGGATACGGCGTACGGCCTGGTCGGCGAGTTCGGCATGCCGTCGATGAAGTATCACGATTCGGGGCCGAAGCCTTTCATACTCAGCAGGAAAGGCCATTACCTCCTGCCGGTGGAGTTCAGCATGGCCGGCGAGTGGGAGATAGTCATACGCGTATCGCGCGAGGGCAAGGAGATATATGAAGGCCGCAAGCTTCTTACTATTTAGCTTCCTCGTCTCCCCCCTGCCGGCCGCGGCCGGCAGTTCCCTGCTCTTCCTGGAGCTGCAGGGGGTCGGAGGGTATTCCTCGGCCGGCAAGTCGGAGATATGGCATTCCATGCACGACATGGAGCCGATGCAGAAAACCTCCGCCGGTTTCGACCTGGTACACCGCCCGGGAGGCGGCGCGACGCTGGCCCTGCAGGCGCGGCTGGCGCACGATCCCGAC
>DNQL01000029.1 GCA_003500765.1 Elusimicrobiota bacterium
CCCGCCTTCTCCGCCGGGGACCCCGCTATCACTTCGTTTATGATGCCGCCGGCGCGCCCCCTCACCCCCATGCGGGCCAGCATCACCGGGTCGGCCTGCAGCAGCGACACTCCCAGCCAGCCGCGCCTGACGCGGCGGCCGTCCCGGGCGTCGGAGAAAACCCTGGCCGCTTCGGCGGCCGGCACCGCGTAACTCATGCCCGCGAAGGCGCCCGAAGGCGAGATTATCGCCGTGTTTATGCCTATCACGTCGCCGTCGATATCCAGCAGCGCGCCGCCGGAATTACCCTGGTTGATGGCGGCGTCGGTCTGCAGCAGGTTGGAATAATTGCGCCCCTGTATCTTAAGCGCGACGCCGCGCGCCGACACTATGCCGGCCGTGACCGTCTGGCGCAGGCCGAACGGATAGCCCACCGCTATCACCCAGTCGCCTATTTTAGGCGCCTTCGTCGCGGCCAGCCGCAGGCAAGGGAACTTTTCGCCGGCGCGCATCTTTATCACCGCCAGGTCCATCTCCGGATCGCCGCCGACCGGCTCCGCGATGAAAGTCCTCTCGCGGCCCTTCTCGTTGAGCATCTTGACCTTTATGGCCTTGGCCCCCTCCACGACATGATAATTGGTGAGTATATAGCCGTCCGGGTCGACTATCACCCCGGAGCCCACGCCTTCGATATCGTAGCGGTAGACCCGCTCCATCGGCATCATGTAGCCGAAGAAATACTCCGGCTCCACCACCCGCGCGGCCCCCTCGCGGACCACCTCTATACTGACCACGGCCTTGCCGGCCTTTTCAGCGGCGTCGTTGAAGGCCTTCTGCAGCGACCGGGCCGCGTCCTGCGCGCCGGAGGGAACGGCGGCCGATATAAGGAAGAGGAAGGAAAGGAGGTAAGAGGCGATTTTCATGTCTATGCTCCCTGTAAAGGCTGATTTTGCCTGTATTTACGCTACTTTTTACAATTTTCCGCTTTTTTTTGTCAAAACGCTTGACAGCCCGCGCCGGGTTTGCTAACATTTATGCGTAACCGTATCTTACAAGCCGTCAGGGTATCCGCAAAGTCCAACGACTACCCCGACGGTGAAGTCCTTCTGAAGAAGCAGTACTGAAGGCGCGTTAAGTTTCTCCCACCTCTGAAACTTAGCACAAAGTATCGGGATATAATAGGGATTATATTCGGAGGTTTGTGCTATGAAAAAGTCAGTTAAAACGATAGTTTCGATTATAGCCATGGCGGTTCTTACCGCCCCGGCCGCGGCGCAGTATTCCCAGATCATGGAGAACGTTCTCCAGAACACCGACCCCGCGATAGCGGGCCCGGTCATAGTGGTCGGCAACGGCGACTCTTTCTCCATACCCGAGCCGCTCATACTCAGGCCCGAGACCAAGGACACGGCCACCGAGTTCTTCCCCATGGTAAAGAACCGGATATACGAGTATGAGTACACCTCCAGCGAGTTCCTGGGCGCCCGCAAGCTCACCATAGAGTACCTCGACTATTCCGAGAAAGAAGGCTTCATCACCGCCCGCCTGACCGCCTATAACCGCACCACCCCCTGGGTGGAGGACTATAGCGTGCAGTTCAAAGGCGACGGTCTCCACGCCACCTCCAGCCCGCTGGGCGGCCCCCGCGTCGAGATCCCCCTCCCTCTCTACCAGAACAGGAGCTGGACCGAAGGCTCCCATTACAGCAGGGTCACCAGCCTCAAGCACAAGGCCACGGTGCCCGCCGGCACCTTCGAAGGCTGCCTTAAGATCCTCACCAGGATCGGCGGCGGCGACGCCGGCAGCGCCTACCGCATATACGCCCCCGGCGTCGGCCTGGTCGAAGAGGCCCTCAGCGCCGAGGACCGGCAGGACCATATCCGCCTGGTCGCGATCAAACAGGTCGTCCAGCTCTAAAAGCGGCGACCCCAAAAAAGAAAACCCCCGGCCGTAAGCCGGGGGTTCTCTTTGGAAGACGCCAGAGCCCCCGTTTTGCGCGCTCGACTTCTGTCAAAACCCGCGATTATTTTAGATAATGTGAACATGTCAAAAGAAAGGCCCAGGATACTTCTGGTGGACGACAATGTCCCCATACACACTCTGCTGAGCGACATCTTCCGCAAGGAAGGCTACGACTTGTTCTCGGCAAGGGACGCTATGCAGGGGATAATGGAATTGAAACGCGTAAAGCCGGACCTTCTCCTGCTGGACATGAACATGCCGGCCGGGGGAGGCCGGTCCGTGTACGAACGGGCACGCATGACGACGGAGTTCATGAGCCTGCCCATCCTGATATACTCCACCACCCCCCGCGAAGAACTGGTCAGGAAGTTCCAGACCGGGCCCGTGCTGGAAATAGTGGACAAGAACGCACCACTGGACAAACTTCTGGAGACCATCCGGATGATGCTGCAGGAAGCCCGCTGAACCGGCGGATTTAAAAAAGGAAGAACCCCCGGCCGTAAAGCCGGGGGTTCTCTTTTTTGACGGGCGGGCGGGACTCAGGCCTGGCCGCCGAGGGCGCCCAGTCCGCCGAGCTTGTGCATCCGCTCGGCCGCGGTCTTCTGGGACTGCTTTATCGCCCGGTTGATGGTATCGGCAACGGCCGCCTCCAGCTTCGCCTTGTCCATGGAGGCCGTCTCACCCTTGAACTCCACCTTTTTGACCTCCTGGGCGGCCGTAATGGTTATCTTAACCATCGAGTCCTCGGTCACCAGTTCCAGCGAATCCAGCTCCCGCTTGAGCTCCTCCATCTTCCGCTTCATCTCCATCAGTTCCTTCATCTTGTCGAACATATCGTCTCCTTTAATTCGGGGACACAATACCTATTTCGCCCTAAATAGGTATTGTGTCCCCCTATTTCCGGTACTTTCCGCTATGGGCGGCCCCCGCTGAAGGGGGCCGGGGAAATAGGTATTGTGTCCCCCGATTAACAGGCTTCGGGGGTCTTTTTAAGAGTGCGGATCTTGATGCGCAGCGCCGCGAAAGCCAAAGTCATGAAGGGGCTTATGATATTGAAGAAAGCGTAGGGCAGGTAGCTCAGCGTCCCCACGCCCAGCACGCCGGAATGGTAAGCGCCGCAGGTGTTCCACGGCACAAGGGCGGAAGTCACGGTGCCGGAGTCCTCCAGCGTGCGGCTGAGGTTCTCCGGGGCCAGCCCCTTGTCGCGGAAAGGCTCGGCGAACATCTTGCCCGGCACCACCAGCGCCAGGTACTGGTCGGAAGCCGTCAGGTTGACCGCCAGGCAGCTGGCCACCGTGCTGGCGAAAAGCCCGAACACCGAATCGGCGGCCTTCAGCAGCGTAGCGCTTATCCTGTGCAGGGCGCCGATAGCCTCCATCACCCCGCCGAACACCATCGCGCAGATTATCAGCCAGACCGTGCCCAGCATCCCCTCCATGCCCTTGGCGGAGAACAGGTCGTTGAGCGCGGCGTCGGGCGTGGCGATGGCGGTCTTCACCGTCAGCGCGTTCATCAGCCCCTTGTAGGCAGACACGAAGTCCAGCCTCTCCACGCCGGCCAGTTTGGCCAGCACATGCGGCTGGAAGATCAGCGCGAAGGCCGCGCCCAGCAGCGCGCCGGCCAGCAGGGCGACCAGCGGCTGCGTCTTGCGGACTATCATGAATATGACCAGCGCCGGCACCACGAACAACCAGGGCGTGACGCGGAAGACGGACTCTATGGCCGAGAGCGTGGCCCCGGCCGAGGCGGCGCCGGAGGTTTCTATGGTGAAACCGAGAAAAATGAATATCAGCAGCGTTATGGCGTAGGACGGAAAGGTGGTGTAGGTCATGTACCGCACATGAGTGAACAGGTCGGTCCCCGCCATGGCCGGGGCGAGGTTGGTGGTGTCCGACAGGGGCGACATTTTATCGCCGAAATAGGCGCCGGAGATGACCGCGCCGGCCGTCATGGCCTCGGGCACGCCGACCGCCTTTCCTATCCCTATGAGCGCGATGCCGACGGTGGCGGAGGTGGACCAGCTGCTGCCCGTGGCCAGCGACACCACCGAGCAGATGAGCAGCGTGGCGGGCAGGAAGATATCGGGATTGAGGAGCTTGAGGCCGTAATAGATCATCGCCGGGATGATGCCGCTCACCAGCCAGGCGCCCGACAGCGCGCCCACCATCAGCAGTATCAGTATCGCCCCCGTCGTGGTCTTCAGGTTGGACGAGACATGGTCGAGCATGCAGGCGTAGCTTATGCCGCTCCGGAAACCGACAAGCGCGGCCACCGCCCCGCCCAGCAGCAGTATGAACTGGTTTGAGCCGCCGATGGCGTTGTCGCCGTAGACCCATACGTTCCAGGAGAGCATGCCCACCACGGCCAGCACGGGGAAGAGCGCCGCCCATATGCCGACATGTCCTGTCTTGGAAGTCATCGTAAAAGCCTCCGGTATATCATGGAACACGCAATATTAATAAATATGCGCGGGGATGTAAAAGGAAGGCTCACAGGGAATTGAAGTAAGCGGCCAGCGCGTCGGCGGCCGCCTTGACCTCGGGCGAGAGCCCCTCGCGGTGCTCCAGCGAGACGGCCTGCACGCCGATCACGGCCAGCTCCGCCCCGGTATCTTCCTTCACTATGGAGAAGGTGACCGACAGCGGGAAATTATGCGTGGAGATGACCGTGTGCTTATTGATATCCTCGAGGGCGATGACGCGCAGCTCGCCCGCCTCCCCCCCGAAATGGGCCGCGTCCACCAGGATTATCTTGGCGGGCTTCCAGTCTATGGCGGTCTGCGCCACGTTCTCGGGGGTGGTGCCGGCGTCGATGAGCCGCAGGTCGTCGCGGCGGAACTCTACCAGCGAGGAAAGGTAAGGGCCGACACCGTCGTCGGCCCTCAGCTCGCTGCCGAGCGTCATCAGCAGCGTCCGGCCCCCGGGAGCGGGGGCCAGAGCCGCTTTTACCTGGTCACTCCACGAATTTGACATCGAGGTAGTGCGCCGAGCACGAGATGCACGGGTCGTAGGCCCGCACCAGCATCTCCAGCCTCAGCCGTATATCGTCCTGCTTCATGTGCAGGATCTCCGGCAGGAACTTGGAGAAGTCGTGCTCGATATTGTTGACGTTCTGGTTGGTCGGGATGATGCAGTTGGCCTGCTTTATCATGCCGTTCTCGTCGGTGACGTAGTTGTGGTGCAGGATGCCGCGCGGCACCTCCACCGAGCCCACTCCGTCGCCCGCGCGCACCGGCACGGCGCCCTTCTCGTTGACGCCGACGGTGATCTCCTGGGAATAATCCAGGCCGTTCTTCCTGAAATCCTTCAGGATGCCCAGCGCGTGATGGTAGCAGTGGATGATCTCCACCACCTGCGCCATCGTGTTCATGAACGGGTTATAGCAGACCGGCTTGAGCCCTATTTCCTTGGCGTAGGCCTTGGCCTTGGGGTGCAGCTTGTCGTAGTTCAGGTTGAACCGGGCCAGGGCGCCCACGAAGACGCTCTCGCGGCTCCACTTGGAGAACTTGGCCGAGCTGCGCGGGTCCACGAACTCGTTGGTGGACTTGCGGTACTCTTTGCGGCTGACGCGCTTGCCGTCGGTGCTGCCGATATCGCCGCTCAGCAGCGGGTACTCGGCGTCGTCGCTCACCAGCGCCACGTACTCGGTCTCGCGGGTGAAGTCGGGCAGCTTGAGCGTCTTGGCGAGTTTCAGCAGCGGCTCCAGCTCGGCGGCCATGCCCTCCATTATCTTTATCTGCGCGTCCAGGTCCTTCTGGCGCGGCAGCTTGGTCCAGCCGCCCACGATGGCCGTGATCGGGTGGATGTGGCGGCCGACCAGGATGTCGCAGCAGTCGTTGACGGCCTTCTTGAGCCGCAGTATCTGGCGCACGGTCTGGTTGTGCGTCTTGACGAGCGGGATGAAGGACGGCACGCCCAGCGCGTCGGGCGCCACCAGCAGGAAGGCGTGCAGCACGTGGCTGTCGAGGAACTCGTAGTCCAGCAGCAGCTTGCGCAGCTTTATCGTCTGCTCGGTGGGCGTGACGCCCAGCGCGTCCTCGGCCGCCGCCACCGAGGCCAGGGTGTGGCCGCAGGAGCAGATGCCGCAGATGCGGCTGGTGATGTGCTGGGCCTCGAAGATCGAGCGGCCGCGCAGCATGCCCTCGAAGAGGCGGGGCGTCTCGACGACGTGGAACTCGCACTTCTCTATCTTGCCGTTCTTCACGTTGGCGACGATATTGCCGTGGCCCTCTACGCGGGTCACGTAGTCTACCTTTATATCTATGTTCTTTCCGGTGGTTTTTGTTGCCATGTTGCGCCTCATTTGCCCTTGGCGGGCTCGTCGTTCTCTTTGCACTTGTTGTACATGTCGAACTTACCCTTGATAAGTTCGGGCTTGAGCTTGTACTTGCTGATAACGTCCTGCGCCGCCTTGGAGGGGTTGGAAACCTCGCCGCGGCAGCCGTAGCAGATATTGCCGTTATTGACGCACCAGCTGTTGCAGCCGGCCTTGGTCCAGGGGCCCAGGCAGGCTATGCCGCGCTCGTACATGCAGACGTTCTCGTTGAGCTTGCACTCCGAGCATACCGGGTTGTCCGGCACGGTGTAGGGCAGGCCCCGCAGCGCGTGCTTGACCACTTCCAGTATCTCCGGCGCGTAGACCGGGCAGCCGTTGATGAAGTAGTCCACCTTGACCACCTGGTGCACGGCCTTGGTCGGCGTGCTGTCGAACCACTTGTAGTTCTTGCCGTAAACGTGCTCGCGTATCTCGTCGAGCTTGAAGCTGTTCTTCATGCCGTTGACTCCGCCCGTGCAGGCGCAGGCGCCGTAGGCGATGAGCACCTTGGCGCGGGCGCGTATCTTCTTGAGGCGCTCTTCGGCGTGGTGGTCGCCGATGGAGCCCTCTATGAAGACCACGTCGTAATCCTTGTCCCACTTCTCGCTGATGGCCTCGCGGAACTCGACCACGTCTATCGCGCCGAGTATGTCCAGCAGGGTCTCGCCGAGGTTGGTTATCTGCAGCTGGCAGCCCTCGCAAGAGGCGAAGTCGAAAAAGGCGACCTTGGGCTTGGCGGGGGCCTTGGCGGCCTTCGCCGGGGCTTTAGCGGGTTTCTTGGCTGTTTTCATTATTGTTCTCCCTTGTCCCTTAGAGTTTCGGCGAATCCTTCACCTCGTCGTAGGTGAAGGTGGGGCCGTCCTTGCAGCAGTAGTAATTCTTAGGATGGTCTATCTGGCAGTGGCCGCACTTGCCCATGCCGCATTTCATGTGCCGCTCGAGCGAGAGGACGATCTGCTTCTCGGGCACGCCCTTCTTGAGCAGCTCGGCGATGACGAACTTGTACATGATCGGCGGGCCCACGACCACGGAGAAGGTCCGCTCGGGGTTGATGGTCACGCCCGGGATGAGGGTGGTGATGAGGCCGACGTTCCCCTTCCAGTCCGGGGCGCTGCGGTCCACGGTGCAGGAGAAGTTGACGTCCAGGCGCTTCTCCCAGACCTTGACCTCTTCGCCGAACAGCATGTCCGAGGGGGTGCGGCAGCCGAGCAGGATGTCGACCTTGCCGAACTCCTTGCGGTTGTCCATGACGTAGTTGATCAGCGAGCGCAGCGGGGCTATGCCCAGGCCGCCGGCGACGAAGAGCAGGTCGTTGCCGCTCATCATCTTGACCGGGAACGGCTTGCCGAACGGCCCGCGGATGCCGACCACGTCGCCCTTGCCCAGCGAGTGCATATGCTTGGTGAGGCGGCCGGCCGCGCGCACGGTCAGCTCGAAGGAGCCTTTCTTGGTCGGGCTGGAGCAGACGGATATCGGGGCTTCGCCGACGCCGAAGATCTCCACCTGCACGAACTGGCCGGGCTCGTGGTCCAGCTCGCCGTCGTCGAGGGCGATGTCGAACCACTTCTCGGCCGGGGTCATCTGACGCGCCGCTATGATGCGGCCGGTGCGCAGCGCCCAGTTGGAATTCTTTATCTCTTCTTTAACGAGTTGCGTAGGCATTGTGGCTCCTTTAATTGTGCTCCGCGGCGAGTTCCTTGAGGGTATCCTTGAGGTTTATCTTGGACATGCAGGTCCTGGTGCAGCGGCCGCAGCCGGTGCAGAAGAACCGGTTGAACTTGTCCAGCGGGAAGCTGAATTTGCGGAAGTAGCGGTGGCGCTGGCGCTCGGCGCGCTCCTCGCGGAAGTTCTCGTTGCCGGCCACCTTGGCGAAGGTCTCGAACTGGCAGGAGTCCCAGGTGCGGGTCCGCTCGCCGGTCTTGAGGTCCAGGCCGACCGAGTCGGTCATGTCGAAGCAGTAGCAGGTGGGGCAGACATTGGTGCAGTTGCCGCAGCTGACGCACCTTTCCCCCACGCCGTGCCAGACCTTGCTCTTCATCGCCTTGGAGAATATCTCCGGCAGCTTTTTCGCTTCCACTCCTATCTCGTTCTTGAACACCTCGCGCTTGGCGGCGCGGACCTTCTCCAGCTGGGACAGGTCTGCGGCGGAAGCCTTGGGCAGGCCCATGCCTTCCACCAGGTCCTCCCCCTTCTGGGTGTTGACGTGGATGATCCACTTGTCGCCCAGGTCGGTGAAGAACAGGTCGTAGCCGCCGTTGGGGGTATGGGCGTTGACCAGCGCACAGGAAGCGTGCTCGTCGCAGTAGGACAGGCACTCCAGGCCGATGATGAAGAGATGGTCCTTGCGGGTAAGGTAGTTATAGTCGCGCGGCCGCTCGGAGAAGACCATGTTCAGGCAGGAGATGCCGGCCAGGTCGCAGGTGTGGACGCCGAAGATGGCCGTCTCCTCGTACTCGACGACCGGCTTCTGCTCGAAGCCCTTGGCGTCGGCCTTGAACTCCAGCACCTTCTCGCGCACGGGCATGAAATATTTCTTGGGAGGCAGGATAGTCGGAATATACTTAAGCGCTATTTCCTCGGCGGAAGAGACTTCCGCGAATGCGAAGTTGTCGTGACCCTTCGCCACTGGAGCCACCACCTTCATGCGCTTGGAGAGCTTCTTGATGAAGGCGTCGAGTTCCTCTTTCTTCAGTATGTGCTGGTTCATTCAGGTACCTCGCGATGTATTTTACGGCTTGTTCCGGCGGAACTATTATATACAAATAAAAGGGCCGGTTCCCCCGCGCCGCCGGCCCGCTATCAGTTTTTTTTATACGCCGTGAGGCCGGGACCCTCACGGGGAACGGAAATATATTAGCAAAACTAATGGCCGGCGGCGAAGCGCCCGATGCCCCCTACCACCGGCGCCCCCTTAACTTGTAGAATATCGGACCGTTACCCGCATATGGACCCCAAACAACTCATACAGCAGCTCGTCAACGAAGAAAGCGGCGACGTCTCGCTCTACGCCAGGGAGGCGGAGCTCTTCGCCCGCAAGATAGTGGACGGCCGGCGCATAGCCGAGACCTTCAGCCGGTTCAGCGCCGAGGAGGCCTCCCACCTCAAGGTCCTCTCGGCCATAGCCGGCGGGGACGTCTCGATAAAGCGGCGCGAGATAGGCGTGGGTTCCTCGCTCACCCTGGCCCTGAAAGTGCACGAGGAGCGCGAATCCGATAGCATCAGGCTCTACAACGACCTCTCCGCGTCGCTGGAGGACCAGGCCCACAAGATCATGCTCAAGGGCGTCATAGACCAGGAGAAGTCCCACCTGGAGACCATACGCAAATATCTAAAGGCCATACGGGCCTCGAAGCGCGAGGAATGAAAGGGTATATGGAAATAGTCTTCATGCGCCACGCCAACGCCCTCTCGGCCCGCGAGGCGGGCGTTCATTCCGACGGAGAAAGGCCGCTGTCAGAGAACGGGGTCAGGGAGGCCCGCGAGGCGGCCGAGGAACTGGCCGGCCGCGGCTTCCGTCCCTCCGCAATAGTAACGAGCCCTCTCAGGCGCGCCATGCAGACCGCGCAGCAGGCCGCCGCCGTCTTCCCCGGCACGGATATCCACCCGGAGCCGGGCCTGGCCTCCGCCTCGGACCCCGCCGAACTGGCCAAGTCGCTGATCAGGGACGCGGCCGGCCCGATACTGGTGGTCGGCCACCACCCGGCCATCGGCCTGATGGCGGCCCCTTTCCTGGGCAAAGCCTTCTCTTTTTCCACGGCCGGCTTCCTGCGCCTGGCCATCGCCGCGGACGGCGAGGTCTCGGTGCTGGACTCCCGGGGCTGCGAAGAACTTTAGAACGCCGGCCCGGGAACCGATTTGCTGCGAACACTCCTGATACTCTTCCTCCTCCTTCCGGCCGCCGCCTCGGCGCAGGACAGGGTCTCCGTGGGTATTTACCACGGCCGGCCCGTCACGCGGCTGACGCTCTCCCCCCACGCTTCAGGGCAGGTCACGGCCGAGCGCGCGCTGCTCAGGGGCAAGGTCGCGCTGACCGCCTCCGGCGGCCTGGTGCGATGCAAGGAACGCAAGGCGCTGGACGGCCGCAAGAGCGTTAACCTCTCCGCCTACGGGGGCGGCGTCTGGCTGTCCGGCCCGGGCCTGCCGCGCCGCCTGCACAAGGGAGACATAACGATAACCGCCCGCGGCAACCGGCTCAGGGTCACGGCGATGGTCCCCATAGAGATATACCTGCAGGGCGTGGTCTCCTACGAGGCCAGGGACCTCAGCCGGCCCGAGGCCTTCAAGGCGCAGGCGGTGGCCGCGCGCACCTACGCCCTGAGCAAGGCGCAGAGCCACTCGCGCGAAGGCTTCAATCTTTGCGACACCCCCCACTGCCAGTTCTACGCGGGCTTCGCCGATATCAATCCCGTAGCCGCCAGGGCCGTCATGCAGACGGCCGGCGAGATAATAACCTATAAAGGAAAGACCATCTCGGCCTTCTACCATTCCGCCTGCGGGGGTTTCACCGAAGGTATCTCCGCCGTCTGGCCTTACGAGGACAAGCCCTACCTTAAGGCCGTGCAGGACGGCCCCGCGGCGCGGCCCTACTGCTCGCCCGCGACCGGGTTCAGGTGGAAGAAAAAAATAACTTTCTCCAGCCTGGAGCGGGCGCTGAAGCGGGGCGGCTGGCTAAAGGACGGGGAAAAGATATCGTCCGTCGCCGTGCGGGGCCACGGCAAGTCCGGCCGCCCGCTCAAGCTGGCCGTGCGCGCCGGCGGCCGCGTCGTCGAGGTGTCCACCTCCGAATTCTACCACGCCGTCGGCAGGACGCTGGGCTGGACGGCGATGCCGGGAAACCTCTTCGAGCTCTACTCGGGCAAAGATTATATAATGCTTGACGGAAAAGGGGCCGGGCACGGCGTGGGCATGTGCCAGTGGGGCGCCGAGGGGATGGCCCGGAAAGGCTTCAAATACTGGGAGATCCTGGAACATTACTACCCCGGGACCCGGGTCGAAAAGATGGGAAAGGCGGGAAAGGAAAAATGAGCGACATATTCCAGGCGATAATTCTGGGCGCGGTGCAGGGACTTACCGAATTCCTGCCGGTCTCCAGCTCCGCCCACCTGGTGCTCTTCCCCCGCTTCCTCGGCTGGGAATACAAGGGCCTGGCCTACGACGTGATGCTGCACATGGGCACGCTCGGCGCGGTCATCTCGGTGTTCTGGCGCGACTGGCTCCGCCTCCTTAAGGACGGCTTCACCCGGCCCGCTGCGCCGGAAGGGCGCGGCCTGTGGCTGCTGGTCCTGGCCACCGTTCCCGCCGGCCTGGCCGGCATACTCCTGGAGGACATGGCCGAGAACGTCTTCCGCGGCGAGACCTGGATGGCGATAAACCTGGCCCTCTTCGCCGGCTTCATGTGGTTCGCCGACCGCCGCGCCTCCGGGATAAAGAGTCTCGGCGACCTCACCGTCAAAGCGGCGCTGGTCATCGGCCTCTTCCAGGCGCTGGCCATCATGCCCGGCGCCTCCCGCTCCGGCGTCACCATCACCGCCGCGCTGCTGCTGGGATTTTCCCGCGCCGAATCCGCCCGCGTCTCGTTCCTGCTCTCCACGCCCATCATCCTGGGCGCCGGCCTGCTGGAGGGCTTCAAGATGGGCTTCGGCGTAATGGACCCGGCCACGATAGCGGGATTCCTCTCCTCTTTCATAACGGGCTGGGCCGCAATCTCGTTCCTGATGCGCTACCTGAAGAAGAACACCCTCCTCCCCTTCGTCGTCTACCGGGCGCTGCTGGCCGGCCTCATCTGCCTCTCCTTCCGGGGCTGACCCGCCGTAATGCTATAATCTGACCGATGACCAACCGCAACGAGGACTCCAGGAAAAAATTTTTCCGCCTGGACAAGGGCCTTGTCTTCGGCGTCTTCTTTTCCGCGCTGACCCTCTTCCTGCTCTGGCAGCTGCTCAAGCTGATACACCCCTTCATCGGCGCGCTGCTGGTCTCGGCCACACTGACCGTCGTTTTCTTCCCCATGCACGCCTGGATACGCCGCAAGATAGTCGGCGACAGGACGGCCGCCTCCGCCCTCTCCACACTCACCGTCCTGGTCACCGTCATCGCCCCCATCCTCCTCTTCGGCTGGCTGCTCTTCAAGGAATCGCGCGACCTCTACCCCAAGACGCGGGCCTGGGTGCAGCATATCTCCGTCGCCGAAATAGAGTCGCGCCTGCCGGAAAGGGTGCGCGGCTACATAGACGAAGACACCAAGAACATGGTGCTGCGCAACATAGAGAACACGCAGGAGCGCATCGCCCGCTCGGGCGGCATGGTACTGCGCAACATAGTCGTCTTCCTGCTGGACCTGTTCGTGATGATCTTCACGCTGTTCTTCTTCTTCCGCGACGGCGCCCGGTTCATGCAGTGGCTCATCGACGTGATACCGATGGACTACGACCATAAGCACCGCCTGGCGTCGCAGCTCTACACCACCATCATAGCCGTGGTGCGCGGCATAATCTTCACGGCCTTCGTACAGGGAGTAGTGGCGGGAGCGGGCTTCATGCTGGCCGGCACACCCGCGCCCATCCTTGCCGGCCTGCTGACCTTCCTGGCGGGATTGATACCTATAGGCGGGACGGCCCTGGTCTGGCTTCCGATGGGGCTGTACATGTATTTCTTCCAGGACCCCGCCTGGGGCGTCTTCGTCCTGGTCTGGGGCTTCCTGGTGGTGGGACTTATCGACAACTTCCTGCGCCCGATGCTCATCGGCCGCGAGGCCAAGCTGCCTTTCTTCCTGCTGTTCCTGGGTATCTTCGGCGGGATGCGCGTCTACGGGCCGCTGGGGCTTTTCCTGGGGCCCATACTGGTCGCCTGCGTCGTGGCCGTCATGCAGATCTACCGCCAGGAAGCCCGCACCTTCATCTCCCAGCCGGAAACCCCTCCCCAACCTTAAATCGAACGCTTAAATTGGCGCTTAAATTGGGGACACAATACCTATTTCGGGCGAAATAGGTATTGTGTCCCCACTTTCTCCCTATGAAGGGGGGCAGGGGGCTTAAGGGGCGGAAATAGGTATTGTGTCCCCCGATTTAGCTTCGGATTGGGGACATAATACTCGTATGGGACAGGTGGGGCAGCGGCCTTTGCGGTCGCAGACGCCGGCCAGGATCTTCTCGCCGGTCTCCCTGACCAGGGCCAGGACGGCCGCGTCGCGCGAGCCGTCGTAAGCCGCGGTGACCTTCTCCATGCGCGCCAGGTAGAACTTGGACACGGCGCTGACCTTCAGGCCGAGGCCCTCGCGCACGCCTATGGCGTAGAGCGCCAGCTGCAGGTCCTCTTCCAGCGGCCCGGGCGGCCGCTCGTCGAAGCCCAGCTTGTAATCCATCACCTCGTACGAACCGTCGGCCAGCCGGTCTATCCGGTCCACCGTGCCGCGCATCCGCCAGCCGTTGAACTCGAAAATAAATATCTTCTCGAAATAGAGCGCCTTCTGCGGCCGCTCCTGGGCGAAGGTCCACCAGCGCTCCATGATGTCGCGGCCCTTCTCGTAGAACTCCAGCACCTGCCCGGGCGTGGAGTAGCCCTTGGCCTGCCAGAACTCGTCGTAATAGAGCAGCAGGTCCGACAGGTCCCCCCCGTTGGCGTGCCAGCGCGCCAGCGCGCGGTGAACGGTCTGGCCCAGCGAAGACCACGGGTTATGCGGCGCGTAGCGCCCCTGCACGTAGGTATAGCGGTATAGCCAGGGACAGTCCAGGTAGGCGCGCAGCTTGCTGTAATTGAACTCGAGCTGCTGTTCAGGCGGCATTCTTATCCTTGCGGACGAAGGAGACCAGCGTGTCGCCGTACTTCACCTGCCTGTAGATCTCGTAGCCGGGCGGCGCGGCCACCGGCTCTTTCTTGTGATGCTGCGCGACTATGAACCCGCCCGGCGTGAGGATATTCCCCGCCGCGGCCAGCTCGAGCGTCTTCGAGGTGTAATGAAGCGGCAGGTTCTCATCGTCGCGGTAGGGCGGCCCCATGAAGACGATGTCGAAGCCCTCGTGGCTGTGGTACTTGAGCCACTCCAGCCCCGAGAGGACGTTGCCCCTCACCACCACGGCCTGCTCGCCGAAGTTCAAATGCGCCACGTTGCGCTCTATCACCTTCACGCAGAAGCGGTCCATCTCGACGAAGACGGCCTTCTGCGCGCCGCGCGAGAGCGCCTCCAGGCCCGAGGCGCCGGTGCCGGCGTAAAGGTCCAGGAATATCGAACCGGTGACCCACGGCCGTATCATGTCGAAGACCGACTGCCGTATCCTCGACGAGATCGGCTTGACGCTGGTCTTGGTCTTGGGCACCGAGAAAAGCTGCCTCCCCTTCCTTGAACCGGCTATGATCTTCATCGTTTACACCTTATATACACCTTTCGGCAACAAATTTTTAACGGCCCGGGCTTATAATCTATAATGTATTATAGAAAATCCGGCAACCGGACGCGATAAAAAGGTCACATTATGGCTAACCCAGATATAATGATCATCGACGACGACCCCATGGTGGGCGAGCTCTCCCGCGACCTGCTCACCGACGCCGGCTGGCAGGTGGAGCTCATCCAGGACTCGATGGAGGCCATCCCCGCCATAAAGGCGCGCACCCCCCGCCTCATCGTGACCGATATCATGATGCCCGGCATCACCGGCATGGACATCTGCAAGGCCGTCAAATCCGACCCCGCCCTCAAGGGCGTCAAGATAATAGTCGTCTCGGGCAAATCTTACGAAGTCGAGAAGCAGCGCGCCTTCCAGTTCGGCGCCGACTTCTTCCTCCAGAAGCCCTACAACGTCGAGACCTTCTCCAACACCGTCAAGGACATCCTCGAGGCCACCGGCGCGGTCGCCGCCCCCCCGGCCACCGCGGCGCCCACGCTGGAGATAGTGCAGGAGGCGGACTCGTTCGAGCAGGCCAGCGAACTCGATCCCGGCCAGGTCCGCGTCACCGTCTGGGGCGGGCGCGGCCTGCCGACCACGCTGCCCAACACCCCCTCGAAGTACGGCCGCCAGACCTCCTGCGTCTCCGTCGAGACCAAAGACCACATCTTCATCTTCGACGCCGGCACCGGCATAATCCCGCTGGGGCAGGAGATAGTGACGAAGAAGAAATACTACAAGCAGATCTGGCTGTTCCTCACCCATTTCCACCTCGACCACATCCTGGGGCTGGGCAACTTCGCCCCCATCCACGACTCCAAGTTCGCGGTGCACATAGTCGGCGCCAACGACCCCGAGAAGAGCCTCAAGGAGATGGCGCAGTCGGCGCTCTACAGCTCTTTCGCCTTCACCACCCGCCCCCCCGTGGCCAAGGTGGACCTCTACGAGGTGCTCGAGGACAATTACGAGCTGCTGCCCGGCGTAAAAGTAAGCACGATGTACTCCAATCATCCCACCAGCACGCTGGTCTACTCGCTGGAGATCCACGGCAAGAAGATCGTCTACGCCCCCGACAGCGAGGTCTGGGGCGACGCTACGGCCTTCCAGGACTACGACGAGAAGTTCGGCGCCTTCGCCAAGGGCGCGGACTTCTTCATCCACGACACCAACTACAACGACAAGGACTACGAGGTCTACAAGAAGGAGGGCCACTCCAGCCTCTCCATAACCGTGGACTTCGCCATCTCCAAGGTGGAAGCCAAAGAACTGCTGCTCTTCCACCTCAACGCCGACTACACCGACGAGCAGATCGACCAGATGCTGGCCGAAGCCAACGCCGCCATCGCGGCGCGCGGGGTACAGATGGCCTGCCACCTGGCGCAGGAGGGACGGCAGTTCCTGATGAAAGGGCAGTAAGCCCCCCCTCAAAAAGAGAGAGCCCCGGGCGCAGGCCCGGGGCTCTTTCATTTGCGGCGGGGCGGGCTCAGCTGTGGCCGTGGGTGGTGGACACCGCCCGGTCGGAGATCTGGCCGAAGCGCTCCTCGTAGCGCTTGATATTCTCGGTCAGCGCCATCAGGAACCGCTTGGTGTGGACAGGGCTCGACACTATCCGCGCGCGCAGCTTGGCCTTGGGCTGGTTGGGCTGCAGGAAGAGGAAATCGAATATGAACTCCGTCTCGCTGTGCGTCACGCCGGCCAGGTTGGCGTATATCCCCTGCGCCGTCGAATCGTCCATCTCCACCTGCAGCTGTATGGGCTGCGCCGCCGCTTCTTTCTTGTCAGACATGTAAAGCCTCCATTACGGATGATGGGGACAGTATATATATTTTCCCCGGCCCGTAGTGTAGCAAGCAAGTAGAAATGTCA
>DNQL01000202.1 GCA_003500765.1 Elusimicrobiota bacterium
TCATGTTCTCCACCACGCCGAGCACCTTCATTTTAAGGCTGCCGGCGAAGGCCGCGCTGCGGCGGGCGTCGTCGAGGGCGACCTCCTGCGGCGTGGTGACTATGACCGCGCCGGTAAGCCCCGGCAGCGACTGCGCCACGGTGAGGCTTTCGTCGCCGGTGCCGGGCGGCGAATCGAGGAACAGGTAATCGAGTTCCCCCCAGCGCACCGAGCCCAGCATTTCCTTTATCGCGGAGGTCTTGCGCGGGCCGCGCCAGATTATGGCGGTGGAAGGGTCCACGCCCAGCAGCGCCATGCTGCAGGCCCACAGGTCCGGGGCCGCCTGATAAGGGAGGAGTTCGTCCCCCTCAGCTTCCAGGCGCATGCCGGAGACGCCCAGCATACGGGCGATGTTGGGCCCGTGCAGGTCTATGTCCAGCAGTCCCGTCTTTTTGCCGGCGGCAGCCATGGCGCAGGCCAGGTTGACGGCGACGGTGCTCTTGCCCACGCCGCCTTTGCCGCTCATTATGAGGACCTTGTTGCGCACGGCCGCCATCCTGGCGGCTATGGCCTCTTCCTGCTTCTTCAAAGCTTCCTGTACGTTCATTTCCATGCTCCTAGCAGGCCTTGCAGAGTTTCACCGACGCGTCCTGCGCCGCCGTAGTTATCGGATAGCCCGTCGGGGCGCTGGTGAGCCAGGGGTGGGTAGCCACCTGCAGCGTCTCCAGCTCCGAGACCGACATGCCGGTCTGCACCGCCACGCCGACGACATTGATCAGTTCCCCGCAGGAAACCCCGCCGGAGACCTGGCCGCCCATCAGCAGGCCCGAATGACGGGAGAAAACCAGTTTAAGTTTAACTTTGGCCGCGCCGGGCATGGAGCCGGGATGCTTATCCATCCCTTCCGCCGTGCCGGTCACTATCTCGAAGCCCTCGCGCCTGGCCGTCTCTTCAGTAAGGCCGGCCGAGGCCAGCACGAGTCCGTCGACGGAAGTCGAATAGGCCGCTATGGTGTCCTTGTTCTCGCGCACCACTTTCAGGCCGTAGAGGTTGGAGCCCGCCACGCGAGCCTCGGCCGTGGCCGTTGACGCCAACATGACCGGCACCGGCTTGCGGGTGAAGAAATCGCGCTTCTCCGCGCAGTCGCCTACGGCGAAGATGTCGGGGTCGGAGGTGCGCATGTACTCGTCCACCTGTATGGCTCCCTTGGCGGAGAGTTGCAGCCCGGCGGCTGAGGCGAGCTGCGCGTTGGGAACCGCGCCGATGCCCATAACCACCGCGTCGGAGTCGAAGGTCTCTCCGGAGGCGAGCTTTACCCTCTCCACGCGGGCGCCCCCTTCCAGCGCCTCGATACGGGCGCCCGTAAGCACCCGCACGCCGTTCGCCTCAAGTTTTGCCTTTACCAGGTTCCCGAATTCCGCGTCGAACGAATTAGCCAGGAGGTTAGGCAGCATTTCGACCAGCGTCACCCGGCGGCCGGACTTGGCCAGCTCGTCGGCCATCTCGACGCCGATGAAGCCGCCTCCCAGCACGGTCACGTGAGCGGCCGCGGCCAGCGAGGCGAACATTGGCTTGAGCTTATCGAGGTCCTTGAAGATGCGGAAGACATTGCCCAGGTCGTTGCCCGGCACCGGGGGCATGAAGGGAGTGGAGCCCACGGCGAGCACCAGCTTTTCATAGGCGACCGCGGCGCCGCCGGAGAAATGAACGGTCTTGCCCCCCCGGTCCACTTTTTGGGCCTCGGCCTCGAGTATCTCTATACCGAGCGCCGGGGGTATCGGCGGGAACGCGTTATCCTCTGGCCTGGAGAGGCTCGCGGCCATGTAGGGAATGCCGCAGGGGACTACCCCCTTCGGCACGTCGCGGGCCAGCAGCACGCTTTTGCCGGGATAATACTTGCGGGCTGTTATGGCGGCCACGCGTCCGGCGGGGCCGCCGCCTATCACCAGGATATCGCATTTCTTCTGCATGTTGTGTCTCCTTGAAGCGGTTCAGGCGTCAGCGCACGAAAACGGCGGCCGAGACCACGGTGATCCAGACGCCCTCGCGGCCGACGGCGGACTGCGTCATGTTCATCGTCCGCACTATCTTGCCGCTCATCTCCCAGACCTCTTCCTTCCTGTCCCAGGAAGCGTCCGCGTCGAACTCTATGCCCAGCGTGGTCGAGAGCATCATCGCGGCCAGGTCCTCGGAATAATCGCCGGCGCGCTTGTCGGTCTCGCCCCAGCTGTGATGTTCCGAGATATAGCCGTGGTTGGAACGGTCCTTGGGTATGGCCAGGCCGATGGAGGCGGTCACCAGACGGTGATTCTCCTGCACGGCGTTGCGCGCGATAACGGCGTGCACTATCTGGCCGCTCTTGAGATGGGCCAGCCCCTGCTTCGGCTTTATAAGCTTGCACTTCGGCGGGAAGATGCTGGAGACATGCACCAGGTTGAACCGGGCGAGCTGCGCGTCGCGCAGGGCTTCCTCGAAACTCGCGAGCTTCTCCACATGCCGCCCCACTCCTTTGGTCAGAAACACTTCCCTGGGTACGAATTGCATCAGTTCCCTCCGTCGCTGTTATTTAGTCTGCCTATCACCGTCCTGCACGGGTACACCCTGCTCCCGGGCCGCGCCAGCGGCTCCGCCCCGGGCGGCAGGAAAACGGCCACCTGCGAACCGAAATATATCAGGCCCAGCCTGTCGCCGGGTTCGAGCCCGTCGCCGGGTTTCAGCGGGCAGGAGATACGGCGGGCTATGCTGCCGGCGATCTGCTCCACGCCCAGCTCTTCCCCTCCCGGCAGCTCTATATCGATGCGGTTGCGGAGATTCGCGGAGGCTTCTTTTTTGAAAGCGGCGGCGTAAGCGGAACCGTGGAAGCCGGTGCGAAGGACCCTGCCCTCGACAGGGGAATACTGGGCGTGCACGTCGAGAACGGAGAGGAATATCCTCACCACCGGGCGGCCGTCTTCCACCGCCGAACCGAGCACGGTGCCGTAAGACGGGGAGAGTATGAAACCGGACTCCGGGGTATCCGGCTCGAAAACCGGTTCGCGGAAGAAGAACAGCGTGAACCCCATGGCGGAAGCCGTGATCACCAGCAGAGCCCCCAGGGCCGGCCTGGCGAAGAACCAGGCCAGCGCCAGCAGAACGGCCGCGGCGGCCGCTTCGCGTATGAGCAGCCTGCGGCCCGCGACGGCCAATGGCAGAAATCCCGCGGAGGTCAAGCGCCCGCCCCCGCCGGCGCGGCGCTCCGGAGCCAGGCCGCG
>DNQL01000230.1:0-3017 GCA_003500765.1 Elusimicrobiota bacterium
AGCGGGTGACCATGCCGCCCGGCGGCGCCCCGGCCCGCGCCAGGTCCATGTCCGCCCTGGCCAGGGTGGTTCACGCCAAGGCGACCGCGCCGGAAATAGGGAAATTGATAGGCGAGACCTGGGACTGGGCGCAGGCCAAGGGCCCCGATTCCTTCGAGGCCGCCTACCTGCGGGTCCTCAAACGGGATTACGACCACGCGACCAGGCTGCCCTCCGAGTTCGTGGGAGAGATGTCCGCGGCCGCCTCGGCCGCCATGGCCGCCTGGGAATCGGCGAAAAAGAATTCCGATTTCCCCTCTTTCGCCCCGCACCTGGAAAAGATGGTGGACATAAACCGGCGCCAGGCGGACTACCTGGCTCCGGGCGAGCCCCATTACGACACCCTTCTCGACCTCTATGAGCCCGGCATGCGCCGGGCGGAGCTGGAGCCGCTCCTGACGGAGCTCTCCGAAGGCATGAAGCCCGTGCTGCGGTCTATATCCGAAAAGCGCGCCGCGGTCTCCAACGAGATACTTAAAGGCGATTTCGAGGAGGGCGCTCAACTGGCGCTGGCCGACGAGATAGTCAAGGAGCTGGGCTTCGACTTCTCCAAAGGCCGGCAGGACCGCTCGGTGCACCCGTTCACCACCGGCTTCTCCCTCTCCGACGTGCGCATAACCACCTGGACCATGCGCGACTGGCTGCCGGCCTCCATCTACGCGTCGATGCACGAATGCGGCCACGCCCTCTACGGCATGGGGGCCCCGGCGGAGTTCGAGGCCACGCCGCTGGCCGGCGGGGCCGGGCTGGGCGTGCACGAATCGCAGTCCCGCTTCTGGGAGAACTTCGTAGGCCGGAGCCGCCCCTTCTGCGAGTGGCTGCTGCCCCGGCTGCGCCACCATTTCCCCGGCAAGTTCGACCGGGTCTCGCCCGAACAGCTCTACCTGGCCGTGAACAAGTCGGAGCCCTCGTTCATCCGCGTGGAGGCCGACGAGGCCACCTACGACATGCACATAGCCCTGCGCTTCCGCCTGGAGACGGCGCTGCTCGACGGCACGCTGAAAGTCAGGGACCTGCCGGAGGCCTGGAACGCGGGCATGCATGAATTGTTCGGCATCACGCCGAAGAACGACGCCGAAGGCGCGCTGCAGGACGTCCACTGGTCGCAGGGAACCATCGGCTACTTCCCCACCTATTCGCTGGGCAACCTGATGGCGGCGCAGCTCGACGAGGCCATGAGGGCGGACATAAAGGACATGGACGGCCTGATAGCGCGCGGCGAGTTCGCGCCGCTGCTGGCCTGGCTGCGGGAGCGTATACACCGCCGCGGCGCCATGTATTTCCCCGCCGACCTCCTGCGCAAAGCGATAGGGAAGGAGCGGGAGGCCGCCCCGTTCCTGCGCTACATAAAGGGCAAATACTCCGCGATATACAAGTTCTAGATGAAAGACCTCGAGAAGAAGATATTCTCGCGCCACGATCCCGCCGTGCTGGCCGCGCTGCGACCCGCGGTAGTGGCCGTGGCCGGCGCCGGGGGCCTGGGCTCAAATATCGCCGTGGCGCTGGCCCGCGCCGGCGTCGGGCGCCTCGTGATCGCCGACTTCGACAAGGTGGAGCCGTCCAACCTCAACCGCCAGCAGTACACCGTGGACCAGATAGGCCGGCGAAAGGTGCGTGCCCTGCGGGACAACCTGCGCCGCGCGGCGCCGTTCACCGCCGTGACCGCCCACGACGTAAAAGTAACCCCGGCCAATGTCAAAAAACTTTTCGGCGGGGCCGGCCTGCTGATAGAAGCGTTCGACAGGGCGGACCAGAAGGCGATGCTGATAAGGACCTGGCTGTCGCTTTTCCCGGACCGCCCGCTGATAGCGGCCTCCGGCCTGGCCGGCTACGGCTGCAACGCGCGCCTCAGGACGCGCAGGATGGGCGGGCTTTATGTCTGCGGCGACGGCTGCACCGAACCCGCGCCGGGCCTGAGCCCCATGGCCCCCCGGGTGGCCCTGGTGGCCGCCATGCAGGCGAATTTAGCGGTGGAACTGCTGGTAAAGATGGGAAGGAGGAAGAATGTTCAAGACTAACGAATATTTCGGCGGCAAGGTGACGTCCATAGCTTTCGCGGCACCGGAGGGGCCGGCCACGGTCGGCGTGATGGCGCCCGGAGAGTACGAGTTCGGCACCGCCAAGAAGGAGATCATGACCGTGGTCAGCGGGAAGATGACCGTGAAACTGCCGGGTGAGACGGAGTGGAAGGACCACAGCCGCGGCGAAATGTTCACCGTCGCCCCCAATTCCAAGTTCCAGGTCAAGGTCGCCGGGGACGCAGCCTACCTCTGCCTTTACGTGGACTGAGAGCCAGTCGTCCCTAAAAAAAGCCCCGGGCGGACAGCCCGGGGCTTTTTCATTACCGGACGCCGCGGTTACTCGTCGAGCGCCGTAAGGTTCAGTTCTATCCCCTTTGATTTCAGCAGCGCGGCGAAGGCCTGCTTGTCCACGGCTTTTATATAAGCCTCGGCCGGGTCCACAGCCTTCTCGACCACGAGCTTGAACAGCGCGTCGTTGAGCGAGATCATCCCCTGTTTCCTGCCGGTCTGCATGATGGACGGGATCTGGTAGATCTTGCCCTCGCGTATCAGGTTGGATATCGCGCTGTTGACGAAGAGCGTCTCCATCGCGGCCACGCGCCCGCCGCCGGTCTTCTTGCACAGCGTCTGGGAGATGACGCCCTTGAGCGAGGTGGCCAGCATGGTGCGTATCTGGGCCTGGCGGTCCGCCGGGAACTGGTCTATAATGCGGTCCACGGTGGAGGCCGCGGTCGTGGTATGCAGCGTGCCGAAGACCAGGTGGCCGGTCTCGGCGGTCTCTATCGCGATGGAGATGGTCTCCAGGTCGCGCATCTCGCCCACCAGCACTATATCGGGGTCCTCGCGCAGCGCCGCCCTCAGCGCCGCGGCGAACGACCGGGTGTGCGAATGCACCTCGCGCTGGTTTATAAGGCAGTTCTTCTTATTGTGGATGAACTCTATCGGGTCCTCGATGGT
>DNQL01000230.1:3067-3486 GCA_003500765.1 Elusimicrobiota bacterium
CCGGTGACCAGGACCAGGCCCTTGGACAGGAAACAGAGGTCCATTACCTCCTTGGAGAGCTTGAGCTTCTCGGCGGTCACTATCTCGATGGGTATCTGGCGGAAAACCGCCCCCATGCCGTAGCGGTCCATGAAGACATTGACGCGGAAGCGCGCCAGGCCGCCTATCTCGTAGGCGAAGTCGGTGTCCTTTTTCTCCCCGAACTCGGCCGCGTTGTGCGGCGGCATTATGGCGGAGACCAGCGGCGGCATCTTATCCTGCCAGATAACCTGGCCGTCGGGGAGTTCCTTCATGTCGCCGTGCAGGCGTATCATCGGCTTGTGGGCGGAGGTGAGGTGCAGGTCGGAGGCGCCCAGCGCGAACATCGCGCGCAGCATGGCGTTTATCTCCGGCTCCGGGCCTCTGGCGGCGGCCGGCGC
>DNQL01000147.1 GCA_003500765.1 Elusimicrobiota bacterium
GGCGCGGGGTCCCCGGCGCAGCCGGCGGCCAGCGCCGCGCTCATGGCTATCAGAAAGCATATCTGTCTTTTCATGGTCTCTCCTCCAGCCGTCTCAGGGCCTGGTTATCCCGACTTTGGACATCCCGCGCACATTCCTGTCCACGAAGAAGTCGGCCGGGGAGAAGAGCGAGAAGCGCCCGTCCTCCGCCTTGCCGTTGTCCACAACCAAAAAGTCGGCGTTGTCGCCGCGGTTGATCAACTCGGAGAGGCTGAAAGCCGCCCGGTAAGCGTCACCGGCCGATACCGCTACGAGATAAGAGCCGGACTCCTGCGGCGATATGCCCGTCCGGACCAGCGCGCCCCTGAAAAGGAACCCTTCGACTTTCTTCATGCCCTTGAAGCCGGTGCCGTGACCGTAGCCGGCCGCTTCATAGGTCCTGATCCCGGCCTTACCCGCGCCCTTTACCTCGAAGGTCCCGCCGGCGTGTGTCACGCTGAACGCAGGCGCGTATACATGCTTGTGTTTTTCTCCGGGGAAATCTCCGGGCAGCGAGCGTACCGTTATCTTCGACGGGGCAGCGATGAACCGGCAGTTATAGAGGTCCTTCGTGGCCACCAGCCTGGGGCCCTGCGGCAGCGGCCAGTCCTTATCCGTTCTACGCTTGGGCGCGGTGACCGAGCGAGCCGAGGCGGCTATCAGCGCGCCGAAGCCGTCGGCGGCGTAGAATATCTCGCCCCAACTGAAGACGGCCTTCTCGCCGGCGGCGTTCTCGACCGTGACGAAAAGGTCGGTCTCGGGGCGAAAATATTCCCGGGCTTTTTTTACGGGCCGGCCTTTGAGTATGTCGTAAAGGGAGTAGCCAGAATAGAAATGAGCGCCCTTAAAAACGGCCTTGCCGTCCTCCCAGGCCACCTCCCTCACTGCGGCCTGGCGCAGGGGCAGTCCCGCGAGGTCCACCGGCCCCGGGTTCTCCACCTCCCCTTCCACCGCCACGACGCCGGCCTCGTACCGGGCCTCCGGCCCCGTCTCGTAAAAACTGTTCGAAGCCTCCTGGGCGCGCGCCGCCCCGGCGGCCAGCGCCAGACAGCCCGTCATTACGATGCAGATGGCAGCTCTCATTATCCCTCCGTCGCTTTCACTGATAGAACATAATGTTACAAAAAGCGGATTTATTAATATAATTCATTATATTCATGGATGAGATGAAAGAAATTCATATCAAGGGCGTGCCGCTGCGGCTGGACCTCTACCAGTTGCGGGCTTTTTTCGTCTCCGCCCAGACGCTCAACCTGACCGAGGCGGCCGGGCGCCTCTATGTAACGCAGTCGGCCATAAGCCACGCGATAAAGAAACTGGAAACGAGCGCGGGCGCGGAACTGCTCAGGAAAGCCGGGCGGCGGCTGGCGCTGACCGAGGCCGGCAGGACCCTCTACCGCGCCTGCGAGACGGTCTTTTACGAGCTGGAGAAGGTCGAGGAGGCGCTCAGGTCCGGCGGCGCGGGCAGGGCCGGCGCCATAAGGCTCGGCACCACGGTGGAATTCGGCACCACGCTGCTGGTAAAGCACCTGGCGCCGTTCATCCGCCGCAATCCAGAGGTCCGGCTCGACCTCCATTTCAGCCACGACCTGCTGCGCCCCCTGCTCAACGACGAGGTGGACCTGGTCATCGACTGCCGCGACCACCGGGAGCCGGGGCTGGAGAAGACGCCGCTGTTCCGGGAAGAGTACGCCGTCATAGCCTCTCCCGCGCTGGCCGCGGGCCTGCGGCGGCCCGGCGACCTGGACCGCTTAACGGTACTCTCGCTGGACAAGGGCTGCTCCTGGTGGAAGAATTTCCTCGACGCCCTGCCGGCGGCGGAGCGGCCCTCTTTCCCGCGCGTGATGGAGCTAAACCATATCCGCGGCGTCATAAACGCGGCCCTGGAATCCGTCGGGGTCGGATTCGTCCCCAAGTATTGCGTGACCAAGGAGCTCAAGTCCGGCGCGCTGCGCCACGTCTTTCCTTCCCTCGTGCTGCTGGAGGACCGCTTCGCCGTCTACCAGAAATCGAAAAGAGCCGGATTGGAACGCCACCGGCTCCTCGTGAAATACCTCTCCGGCATACGGGCCGCCCACCTGCGGCGCGCCTCCTGATCCCCGCGGCGCACGCCCGCGTTCATACCTGCCATGAACATTATGCGCTTCTCCGGCGGAGAGCGAACTGTTAGCATTTCCCCCGCGACAAGGAGGAGATCATGAACGCTTTATTGAAAGTCCCCGGCCCCGTCAACGAACCCATACTGGACTACGCGCCCGGCAGCGTAGAGCGCAAAGAGCTCAAGGACAGGCTCGCGGAACTCCGCGGCCAGGTCATAGACATTCCCCTCATCATAGGCGGCAAGGAGATACGCACCGGCCGCACCGCGGACATCACCATACCGCACGAGAACAAGAAGGTGATCGGCCGCTTCCACAAGGCCGGCCCCGGGGAAGTGCGGCTGGCCGTGCGCGCCGCCGCGCAGGCGCGTAAGACCTGGGCGAAGATGCCCTGGCACGCCCGCGCCGCCATCTTCCTCAAGGCCGCCGAACTGCTGGCCGGACCCTGGCGCTCTACACTCAACGCGGCCACCATGCTGGGCCAGTCCAAGAACCCGTTCCAGGCCGAGATAGACTCCGCCTGCGAGCTGGTGGACTTCTACCGCTTCAACACTTATTTCGCCGAGCGGATCTACTCCGACCAGCCCTTCTCGCCGCGCGGCGAGTGGAACTACATGGACTACCGCCCGCTCGAGGGCTTCGTCTTCGCCGTCACACCTTTCAACTTCACCTCTATAGCCGGCAACCTGCCGACGGCCCCGGCCATCATGGGCAATACCGTGCTCTGGAAGCCGGCCTCCACGGCCGTCTACTCCGGATATTTCCTAATGAAGCTCTGGCAGGCCGCGGGCCTGCCCAACGGCGTCATCAACATGCTGCCCGGCTCCGGCGGCGAGGTCGGCGGCCCGGTCATCGACAGCGGCGACTTCATGGGCCTGCACTTCACCGGCTCGACCGGGGTCTTTAACGGCATGTGGGAGACCATCGTCAGGAACTTCGGCAGGTACAAGGGCTACCCGCGCATAGTCGGCGAGACCGGCGGCAAGGATTTCATCTTCGCCCACCCGTCGTGCGACCAGGAAGCGCTTAAATGCGCCATCGTGCGCGGCTCCTACGAGTTCCAGGGCCAGAAATGCTCGGCCGCCAGCCGCGCCTATATCCCCAAGTCGGTATGGAACAGGATAAAGGACGACCTCGTCGGCCAGATAGAGGGACTTAAGATGGGCCCGGCCGAGGACTTCACCAACTTCGTCAACGCCGTCATAGACAAGAACGCCTTCGCCAGCATCACGGAGTATATCGACTACGCCGCCAGGGACCGCGGCGCGCAGATACTGGCCGGCGGAAAATACGACAGCTCCAGGGGCTGGTTCATCCGCCCGACGCTGATAAAAGCGTCCAGGCCGGACTTCAAGACGATGCGGGAGGAGATCTTCGGCCCCGTTATGACGGTATACGTCTACGACGACAAGAAGTTCGACGAGACGCTGCGCCTCTGCGACAGCACCTCGCCTTACGCGCTTACCGGCGCGATATTCGCGCAGGACAGGGCCGCCATACTGAAAGCTTTCGACCGCCTGGAGAACGCCGCCGGCAATTTCTACATCAACGACAAGCCGACCGGCGCCGTGGTGGGCCAGCAGCCCTTCGGCGGGGCCAGGGCCAGCGGCACCAACGACAAAGCCGGCTCGCCGCTCAACATGATAAGGTGGACTTCGCCGCGCGCGGTCAAGGAGAACTTCGCGCCGCCCTACGACTACCGCTACCCGTTCATGACGGAGAAGTGACCGGCAGGTAGACCCGGAACTCGGTGCCGCGGCCGGGGGCGCTGTCGACCTCTATGCCCCCGCCCAGCTGGGCGACGACGCCGTAGACGATGGAGAGCCCCAGCCCCGTGCCCTCGCCCTCGGGCTTGGTGGTGAAGAAAGGCTCGAAGAGATGCGACATGACTTCGGGGCTCATGCCTGAGCCGGTGTCCCGAACGGAAAGCACCGCGTAGCGGCCGGCCGGCGCGGACGGCTTCATGCCGGGCCGGGGCTCCTTTATCTCCGCCGGGAAGACGGAGACGGTTATCGTGCCCTCCGCCTCGATGGCGTCACGGGCGTTTATGACCAGGTTCATAACGACCTGCGACAGGCGGCCGGTGTCGGCCGTGACCCTGCCGGCGTCCGGCGGGAAGCGGGTCTCGAGCTTTACGCCGGAGCCCATCAGCCGCTTCAGCATGCGGCAGGCGTTCTCCGCCGCCGCGCCCAGGTCCAGCTCCTCCAGCTTAAGCTCGCTCTTGCGGCCGAGAGCGGTCAGCTGGCGGGTCAGCGAAGACCCGCGCGCGGCCGCCCGGATTATATCTTCCACCTGCGCTTCGGCCGGCGCGCCGTCCGGAAGACTCATGCGCAGCAGGTCGGCCGAGCCTCTGATGGCGGCCAGGATATTATTGAAATCGTGGGCGATGCCGCCCGCCAGCCGGCCTACGACTTCCATCTTCTGGGCGCGCAGCAGTTCCGCGGTGCGGGCCTCCACTTTCTTCTCCAGGTCCCGGTTGAGGGCGAGTATCTCCGCCTGCGTTTTACGCCGGGCCGAGATGTCCCGGCAAAGGCCGACTATCCTGGGCCGGCCGCCGCGCGTGACCAGCGTCGCGTTTATCTCTATGGGCGTCAGCCCGCCGGCCGGGCCCGAGTAATCCAGTTCGAAATCCATCACCCGTCCGTCCCGCGCGGCCATGAGCACGGCTTCCCAGGCCTCCCGCTTGTTGTGGGCCGCGGACCAGTCCAGCACGCTGCGGCCCATTATCTCCTTGAGGTCCCGGTGGCCGCTGAGGCGGACATACTCGCGGTTGGCGTCGGTCACCCGCCCTTCCATGTCCAGCACGACATAGCCGGTGCGCGTGGTCTCCACCAGCGCGCGGTAGAGGCTCTCGCTCTCGCGCAGGGAGCTCTCGGCCTCGGCCCGGGCCGTGACGTCCTCCAGGATGGACACCACTTTCATATCGCTGGTGACTATGCCGGTTATGAAAACGGTCCTGACCGAGCCGTCCCGGCAGGTCACCCGGTATTCCCCGCCGGGCATCTCCCTGCCCGTTTCGACGGAGTTCTTTATCCATTCGGCCCACATCTTCAGCAGGCCGGCCCTGTACGCCGGATCGGGATAGGCGCGCAGCGTCCAGGCCTCCAGGGTGGGGATGTCGGGGAGAGTGTAGCCGAAAGAAGCGGTGAATTTGGCGTTTACGAACTCTATGGCGCCGCCCATCTCGTGCACGGCGACCGCCACCGGGAGCCGCTCGAGTATCCGGCGCAGGGAGCCTTCGTTCTCGCGCAGGGCGGCCTCGACCCTGACCCTGTCGGTGACGTCCTCGAACATCACGAAGGCTTTGTCGCCGTGCAGGCGGCCCGACACGACTACGTCCCGGGGCGAGCCGTCCTTGCGGACCAGACGGAACCCGGAGGGAGGGATGTCCCCGCCGTTTTCCCGGGCCCCGCGCAGGGACTCCGCCCATCTCTCCATCATCGCCGCGCGCTCGGCCGGGT
>DNQL01000292.1 GCA_003500765.1 Elusimicrobiota bacterium
GACCCACTCAAAACGGAGAAGACCCTTTATTTTCACCAGCACGCCCAGCGTGGTCTATCCGGCAGGCGGCGCCGACGTGGAAGGCTGGGACGGGAGCGCGCCGTACCCGGAAAACTCGGACTCTCATTACGCCGCCACCAAGGCCCTGGCCGAAAAAGCCGTACTGTCGGCGAACGGCCCGGACTTCTCCACCGTCTCACTGCGGCCTCACCTGGTCTGGGGCCCCGGCCGCGACCACATGGTCTCCACTATAATCGCGCGGGGACGGGCGGGCAAACTGCGCCGCATCGGCCCGTTCAATAAGCTGATAGACACGACTTATATCGACGACGCCGCGGCCGCCCACCTCCTGGCCGCCGAAAGGCTCGCGCCCGGCGCCGCCTGCGCCGGCAAGGCTTATTTCATCAGCCAGGGCGATCCGCGCCCGAACTGGGACATAGTGAATATGATATTGGAAGCGGCCGGCGCGCCGCCCGTGAAGAAGTCCATCCCCTATCCCGCGGCCATCGCCGCCGCGGCGGTCTTGGAAACCGCCTGGCGCCTGGCCGGCGCTAAGTCAGAACCCCCGCTGACCCGCTTCGTAGTGCGCCAGCTAACCACCGCCCACTGGTTCGACATCTCCGCCGCCCGCCGCGACCTCGGCTACTCCCCGTCGGTCACGATAGAGGAAGGGATGCGCCGCCTGGCGGACTGGCTCCGCTCCGCCGGCAAATAAAGAACCCGCCGTCAGGGGTTTTTGATGACGCCCCGCAGCATGGCGCCGCCGGCCGTGGACGCCGCTCAGTACAGCCCCTTCTCCTCCAGCTCTTCGTCGTCCATACCGAAATAGTGCGCCAGCTCGTGCATGACGGTGTGGCGGATCTCCTCCTCGAGTTCCTTCCGGGTGAAGCATTCCGCTTCCAGGTTGTCCTTGAAAAGGGTTATCTTGTCGGGCATGGCGCCGCTGTAGCCGGTACCTCGGTCGGGCAGCGGCACGCCCTCGTAGAGGCCCAGCAGGCCGGGGCCGAACTCGCGGTCCTGGGCGCGGGTGGGCAGGGGCTTCACGGCCAGGACCATATTATCGAGGGCGGCCTTCAGTTTCGGAGGCAGCGTTTTCACGGCCTCCGCGGCCACCTTCTCGAATTCCTTGACCGTCATAAGGGGAAGATCACTTCATCAGCAGCAGGCTGAGCGCCATCACGGCCATGCCGGCCGCGAGGCCGAAAATGCTGTCGTGCCCCTTGCCGTAGGCGCGGCTGGTAGGCAGCAGTTCGTCGACGCTTATATAGACCATGATGCCGGCGACCCCGGCGAAAAGCGCGCCCATCACCTGCGGCGGCACGACGCCATCGGAGCCGAGAAAGAAAAGGATCGCCATCCAGGCTATCAGGGCGCCTACCGGTTCGGCCAGGCCGCTTAAGAAAGAATACAGGAACGCCTTGCGGCGGTCGCCGGTAGCGTAGAAGATCGGGACCGAGACGCTGATGCCCTCCGGGATATTGTGAAGCGCAAGGGCCACGGCTATGGCCACGCCGAGGCCGGGGTCGTTGAGCGCGGCGAGGAAAGTGGCCAGCCCTTCGGGGAAATTATGTATGCCTATGGCCAGCGCGGTGAAGAGACCCATGCGCATCAGCTTGCCCTTGCGGATATGCTCGTGCGCGCCCGGCACTCCGGCGGCCACGGCCTCGTGGCATTCTTTCGCGGTCGGCACGTGGGCCTTCGGGTCGTGCAGCGGGGCCTCCTCGGCCTCGCTGTGCGTCTCGTGCGGGTTCTCCGACGAGGGAACCAGGTTGTCTATCAGGCCGATAAGGAGCATGCCGGCGAAGAAAGAGCCCGCGTTTACCCAGTGGCCGGCCGGATCGCCGTAGGCCTCGACCAGCGCCGAGGAGCCCTTGTGGAAGATCTCGACGAAGGAGACATAGAGCATAACGCCGGCGCTGAAACCGGTGGAAACGGAAAGGAAGCGGTAGTTGGTCCTTTTGGCCGCGAAGGCGATCAGGCTGCCCACGCCGGTGGCCATGCCGGCCAGCAGCGTCAGCCCGAGCGCGAAAGCGGCGTTCTCCATAGGGCGGCGCCGGGCTTACGGCGGCGGAAGGGAACCGGGCAGGTCCGTCTTCTCGAAGGGATTCTTGAAGTAGGGCTTTATGTAGTCGCCGAAGCCCCACTCGTCCTTATACGACAGGGCCTCCCTGTAGTACTCGCGGGACTTGTCGCGCAGGCCCTGCAGGTCCAGCGCGTGGCCGGCGCGCACCACGGCCCAGACCGCCCAGCGCGTAGGGTGGGCGTCGGGGTCCTTCTTCAGCGTCTGGCGGGCGCGCAGGAACTTCTCGAGCCCTTTCTGGTAATCGTGCTCGACCAGGTAAATGGTCCCCAGCGCGACAAGTATGCGGGGCAGGTAGTTCGGCCTGTAGACGGGATCGCCGCTTTCAAGGCGCCGCAGGTAATCCTCGGCGGAGGCCCGGCTCTCGGCGTACTGCCTGTTCTCGAAAAGGGACACTATCTCGACGAAATGCATCTGGGCGTGGTCGGGATACTTCGCCCGGAGTTCCCTGGACCATTTGACCGCCGTCTTCGGATCGGCGTACTTGCTGTCCGTCTGCGTGTAGATCTCGATGAGGATGAGCTTGGCGGCGGTGGAGTTGAAATAGCCCTTCTCGCGGCAGAGGTTGAGATACTTCAATCCTTCTTCGGCGTCGCCCTTCATGAAGAACCTGGCCAGGATCTTGACCACCCCCGACAGCGTGCCGGCGTAATATTCGTACATGCCCAGGCCCAGGTAGGCGTCGTACAGCTCGGGGTCCAGTTCCAGCGCCTTGCGCGTATGGGAGAGCGCTTTCCGGCCTTCGAAATAGGCCTTTATCCAGCGGTGCTGCAGCAGCGCCAGCCTGGCCCTGAGGCCGTGCATGCCGCCGATGCACATGTGGGCGTTGGCGTCGCCGGGATGCTTCTTAAGCCATTTGTCGCCGACGTCTATGGCCTTGTCGGTCAGCGCCTCGTACTCCTTGTCCAGCGCGGGATCCGACTCGTCCTCGAGGTACTCGAAATGGGCCCACTTGACCATGGCCGCGCCGAAATGGCCGAAGGGGTGGGCCGGGTACTTCTTCACGGCTTCGTCGAAGTATTTCTGCGCCTCGGGCAGCGTGACGGCGTAGACCGCGTCGAGGCCTTTCCTGGAAAGTTCGCGCAGTTCGGCCGGCAGCGGTTCGTAGGAGGTCTTGGCGGCGGCGGCCGGGACGGCCAGTACCGCGCAAATAAAAAATGACTTCAGCATGGAACCCTCACTTCTTGATGATATCGAAACCGGCGTACTTCCGCAGCGGCTCCGGGACGGCCACGCTGCCGTCCTGCCGCTGGAAGTTCTCCAGTATGGCCGCGAACGTGCGGCCCACGGCCAGCCCTGAGCCGTTGAGCGTGTGGAAGAACTCGGTCTTCTTGCCGTCGGCGCGCTTAAAGCGGGCGTTCATGCGGCGGGCCTGGAAATCGAGGCAGTTGGAGCAGGAGGAGATCTCGCGGAAGCGGTTCTCGGAAGGCATCCAGACCTCTATATCATAGGTCCTGGCGGCGGAAAAGCCCATGTCGCCGGCGCAGAGTTCCAGCACGCGGTAGGGCAGGCCCAGCAGCTCCAGGACCTTGGCCGCCTCGGCGGTCATCTCGTCGAGCGCCGCCATGGAATCCTCCGGCCGGCTGAGCCAGACCAGCTCCACCTTGTTGAACTGGTGATTGCGTATCAGGCCGCGCGTGTCCTTGCCGTAGGAGCCGGCCTCCTGCCTGAAGCACGCGGTGTAAGCGGTGAACTTCTTCGGGAGGTCCGTCTCCTTGAGCGTCTCGCCGCGGTACATATTGGTCAGCGGGACTTCGGCCGTGGGGATGAGGTAGAGCGGCGGCTCGGAAGCGACCTTATAGAGGTCCTGCTCGAACTTGGGCAGCTGGCCTGTGCCGGTCAGGACCTCGGGCGTAACGAGGAAGGGCGGGAAGATCTCGGTGTAGCCGTGGCTGCCGGTGTGCAGGTCCAGCATGAAC
>DNQL01000179.1:0-2321 GCA_003500765.1 Elusimicrobiota bacterium
GTGGTTTACGACCTCGGCTGCGGCGACGGCCGCATCGTCATCGCCGCGGCCAGGTCCGCCGGCGCCCGCGCCGTGGGCTTCGAGATAGACCCGGACCTGGTCGAGGACGCCCGGCTCAACGCCGAAAAGGAAAAAGTCTCCCACCTGGTGACAATAGAGGAGCGGGACATCTTCACTCTGGACCTGAGCAGCGCCACCGTGGTCACGCTCTACCTGCTGCCGGAGATAAACGAGAAACTGGTTCCCCAGCTTATGAAGCTCAGGCCCGGCGCGCGCATAGTCTCGCACGATTTCGGCATAGAGGGCTACCGCCCGGACGTCACCACCACCGTGTACCAATACGACGGGAAAGTAAGTTCCGTCCACCTCTGGACGGCTCCGCTCAGAAAAGCAACAGACTACTTCACCCTGGACTGCCGCCGGCCCTGGCGGCCGGCGGCCCCCAAAAAGTTTTATAATAGCAGTGGTAACGCCGGCGTAGCTCAACGGTAGAGCAACTGTTTTGTAAACAGTAGGTTGGAGGTTCGATTCCTCTCGCCGGCTGCGAATTTAGTATAATTTGGATGTACGGCCCCTTCGTCTAGCGGCCTAGGACGCTGCCCTCTCAAGGCAGAGATCACGGGTTCGAATCCCGTAGGGGCCGCCAAATTTTCTCCTGAGAAAATTTGGCATTGGTAATATCACCCAGCGCGCGCAACTCCCGCACTTTTTCCGACGGAAAAATAAATTTCAGATTTATTTTCTTCCCGCCTATAATCAAGTTCGAACCGATAATTTTCAATTTTTCCAGGTTCTCGGCCGAGCTTCCAGAGACCGCGGACTCTCCGACGGCGGAGCAGAGCGCGTAGAACCTTTTAAGTGGTTCGAACCGATTTGCCCCCTGCCGCGCAAAAGCGGCGAGTTTACTTTCAATTTCCTTTTTCTCATCGACCAATTGGGCCTTCTTGTGGACATACTCCGGCTGGGTTATGGAGCCTTGTAGTACCAGGTCCAGCAGCTGGCCCAATTGGTCCGTAAGGATAACCAACTTATCTCGCAGATTTTGGGCGGCCTCTTCCCCGGCCTGGGCCGCCTTTGATTCCTCCGCATTGATGTTATTAAGGGCATCGGCGGCCAGGGCCGGGGGTAAGGAAACTCCTTTCAATAAGGCGCGGACCTGCCTGTCGATCTCCTCCTCCCGGACAAAGGGCTCAGAGCAGGGCTGCTTGCGCTTGGTGCAGTGCAGGTAGTTATGACCCTTCTGGGTCTCGGTGGTGATGAAACAGCCGCAGGAGGCGCAGCGGAAGGCCCCCCGGTACACATAGGGCTTAAGCGTCCTGCCCTTAGGCTTGGGCTTGCTCTTGCGGTCCAACATCTCCCGGCACTTATCAAAGAGTGCCTTGGTGATGATGGGCTTATGCCTGGCCTCGTAGACCTCCCCGTAATACCGCATAACCCCGTAATAAATAGGATTGCGGAGCATATAATGGACATTGGAGACCGAAAGCTCCTTTTTGAACTTGCGCCCGCGCAGGCCGGCACGGTTTACGATATCCCGGAGCTCCTTTACCGTGTAGTTGCCTGTAGCGTACAGCTCAAAGGCTTTCCTGATAAGCGGCGCCCGCTCCTTGTCTATGTGGATGGTATGCGTGGCGAGGTCATTTAGATACCCCATAGGGGCCCAAGAGGGCCAGACACCGTTGCGGAGCTTCTGCCTGATACCGCGCCGCACGTTTTCCGACAGGTTATCCACATAATACTTGGACTGGCCGAAGGCGATGGACAGCATGAACTTACCCTGCGGCGTGGGGTCGAACCAGAAGGTCGGGAACTTAAGTTCCAGCACCTTGCCGGTGTCCACCAGGTATATCAGGCGGCCCCCATCAATACTGTTCCGCGCGAGGCGGTCAGGGTGCCAGGCTACTATGCCGTGGGCCGCGCCCTGCTCAAGCTGCGCCACCATATTATTGAATATCTCGCGGCCCGGCTCCTTGGCGGTCTTGCTCTCGATGAACTCACGCGTCACGGTGAGGCCGTTCTTTTTGGCGTAGTCCCGAAGCTCCGCCAACTGCGCCTCTATGGACAGGATCTGCCTGTCCGGCTCATCAGTGGACTTCCTTGCATAAAGGAAATACCGCATATTAAGCTTCTCCATACCTTGCCTCCCCGCTCTTAATTACGGCTTTGCCCGCAGGGCTAAGACGGAATTAAGTGCTATTCCGCCGCTCTCCGCCGCGGGTAAGGCCGGCCAGGCGCAGCAGCGCTGGGCCGGCCGCACCGGCGGCCATAAGGAAAATAATTCGGTTCGCGCTTGATCATAGGCGGGAAGAAAATAAATCTGA
>DNQL01000179.1:2540-16561 GCA_003500765.1 Elusimicrobiota bacterium
CGGTTCGCAGGGCGGCGGCACTAAAGCGCCTTGCACCTGCTCCCAAGGAGGCCCGCTCTTATCAACGCCCCCGGCCTCCGTGCCGGGCCATGCCCGTGCCGCAATAAGCGCTATGCGCCTCAGGCGGCCAACGAAGAAAATTATTTCCCGCGCCCATCAACTCTTCGCCGTTATAAGATGCAGAACACCTTTCGGCAGTTAACTACAGGCCCCCGGCCCCTTATCCCCCCCGCCTAGGCCAGCATACGCTCAACAATGGCGGGGAGCTCCATCATCGCATGGGACCCTTTAAGCACGAAGAAATCGGCACGGCACTCCGCATAGGTCACTATCTCCGCGCAGGGATCGGAACTGAATATGATGACCGGGTATTTCAGCCGCCCGTCCTCGCGCAGGGCGGCGCATACATCCAGCGCGTCGCCGTCCTTAAGGTGAAAGTCCAGCACTATGCAGTCCGGCTTGTGGCGCTCGGCCATCAGCACGCCCTCGCGGAAGCCTGAAGCCGTGCGGACCAGAAAGCCCGAGGCTTCGAAAATACGCCTCAGCAGCTTATGCCAGGCGGGATCATCGTCTATCACCAGTAAAGTCCTGCCCATTGCCGCACCTCGAACTCGAACTTAAGCGGGGAAGATCAGCAGGAAGAAATCGGAGGCCGGGCTGTATCGGCACCTGGTGCCTTGGGGTTGGGTTAGGGGAGCCACAGCCCGACCCTCAAACGTCTCGCCCCTGCGGGCGCTGAGAGATTGTCCCCCTGCCCCCTATATCATTGCAGAATTTCCGGAACTTGTCAACGCTTATAGCATATAATTTTAACCTCTTATGAGCCATAGCGGCTAAAAATCCCCTTTGATAGGATATACTTCATGTCAGACATCTACTCGGTAATAGGCCGCCGTATTCGCGAAGAAAGGCTGATTCGCGGATTTTCCATCGAAACTCTGGCGGAGAAGGCCGAAATGGCCGCCTCCTTCCTGGGCTCGATCGAGCGCGGGGAAAGGAAGCTCAGCGTTTTGACGCTGGATAAACTTTCCCGCGCCCTTAACACCCAGGCCAGCGATCTCATGACCCCTCAAAGCAAGAAAGCCTCGGAAGCCTGGGAGCGCAAAGCGATATACCTCATAAAATCCCAGCCGGACAACGCCAAAGAGCCGATGTTCAAAACACTAGACTGCATAGTAAAAAGTTTCAAACCGGCGAAATAACTTGCGCCAAACAAGAGGCCGGGCTTGTCAACAAGCCCGGCCTCTGTCATCTCTACTGCACTGTCACCGCGCGCGGTCAAGGAGAGCTTCGTGCCGCCGCACGACTACCGCTACCCGTTCATGGCAGAGAAGTGGAGGAAACGTTCGCTGTCACACGGGCCCGGCAGGGACCTCCACCGCCGGGCATTTTTAGAATTTCTTTTTCAGGCTTATCCGCTGGGCGCTGCCCAGTTCGCCGAACGGCGTCACGGCGTAGTCCAGCCGCGCGTCCATCAGCATTATGCCGACGCCCGCGTTGAAGCCCGCACCGTTGCCAAGGCCGCCGGCGCCGGTCTCCGCCATATAACCCGAGCGCAGCGACAGGCCGGGCATCACGGCGTACTCGCTGCCGACGCTGAAACTGGTCTCGCCGTCGTGGACCAGACGGCTGGCGTCCAGTGCCAGGTTCACGCCCGGCAGCACGCCTATCATCAGCCCCGCCGACAGGGTCAGCGGCAGCGGGTCCTCCTGGTCTATGTACTTCATCGGCGCGCCCAGGTTATGCACCGCCAGCGCTAAAGAGACCGGCGAGCCGGTAAATGCTCTTGTATAGCCCAGGTCGGCGGCCACGGTGCGGGCTTTTATGCCAGCTATGGAACTTTCGATGTACTTAGCCGTGACTCCGAAGCCGTTGCGCCCCATCCTCTTTGCCAGCGACAGGCTCACCGACTGGTCATAAGCGCCGAAACCGCCGGAAGAGCTTCTGTCCGCGCTACGACCCTCGATATCGCCGGACGAAAGACGGGTTATACCAAGCCCCATCACCAGTCCCTGCGGGCCGCTTTTCATCCTGACCGGCATAGCCAGCCCGACGAAGTCATAACTGCCGTCCAGCAGCCATTTAGCGTGGCTGAGTCCCAGTTCCGTCCCGCTCACCGCGGCCAGCCCGGCCGGATTGTAGTGGATGGAGCTCACATCATTGGCCGCAGCCGTATAGGCCCCGCCCATCGACGAGGCCCTGGCGTCCGAGCCTATGCGCAGGAACTCGGCTCCGCTTTCAAGGGCGGAACTTACCCTGGCCGAAGGTATCAGGACGAACAGCACCATCGGGATGAACGCCCAGGGCCGCGACAGGGCGTGGATAAGATTGTTGAGGATATCATGGAGGTTATGTTGGTTTTTCATAAGGCCTCCTATCGGACCACCGCGAATTTGCCGCTCTTCTTTATCTTCTGACCGGCCTTCGACGCCTCTATGTGGTAATAATACACGCCGCTCGGTATATGCTCCCGCCAGGCGTATTCATAGGCGTACGACAGCCCGTTGCCGTCGTCGAGCGCCGCGGGCATACCCGTCAGCGTGGCCTCATGCGCGAACCTGCCGGACGTGGTGTAGATCTTTATGTTCACGCTGTCGGCCACGCCGCATTCAAAATGGAACGTCGGCGCCGCGCCGCGCAGCGCGGGATTGGGGAAGACGTACACCTCGCCCAGCCGGAACGCCGCGTCCGGCCCGCCAAGCACGCCGAAAGAGGCGTCGGCCGTGGTGAAGCCGGAGGTCTTGAACTTATCCCCCGCCGCCGGCGCGGGTTCGGGCAGGGACTCGCCGGCCTGCACGATATTCCCGTTGCCGCTCACCATAGCGGACCCCGCGAAGTAATGGCCGCCCAGCAGCGAATTGCCGGTCAGTTCCAGCCGCGCGTAAGGCGCGTAGAAGTAGGCCGCCAGCTTTCCGCCGCCGGTGAAGGTCACCGAGGAGGCCTTATTAAGGAAGACATTCATGAGCGAAGCCGGGCCTTCAGCGTTGAGCCCGCTGCCGCCGCTGAGGATAATATCCCCCTCCACCAGTATATCCACCGGCCCGCCGGCCTTTATAGAGCAGCCGCCGGCCAGCTCGACGCCGGCGAACCGGTATGTCCCCGTAGCCAGGACCAGTTCCGCCTGCTCGCTGACCACCAGCCGGCCATCCACCAGGTAGCGCTCCGGTATGCCGACATTGACCGCTTCCCCGGCGCGCGCCACGAAGTCCTCGACGAGCGCCAGCGCTATCGGCTCCGGCGCAAGCGTAGCCGGCGCTTCGCTGCGCACGCCGGTTATCTCCGCTTTTTTGCCGGTGAGGGTTATCGCGCCCGCCGTAACGTCGCCCAGTATGCGCGCGCTGCCCGCCACGGATACCGTCCCGTTGGAGCGCACCGCGCCCGCTATGTCGGAACTGCCGGTCGCGTCCAGCCCGGCCATGGAGGCCAACGCGTCGCGCTGCAAGGTGCTCACGGCCAGCTTAACGCTCTTATAAGGCTCGACATTGTCGACATTATCGTCCGACCGGAACCGGACCTCCCAGGTGCCCTGCGGCAGCGTGAACGGCTCAAGATAGCTCCGCAGTTCGCCGGAGGAAGCGCCGTAAGGGACCAGTTCATACGATATGCTCTTCAGGCCCGAGGCGACTTCGCTCACCACCGGATCGTGGGCCGACAGCGTAACCGGCGTGGCGGGTGTGAGCACCGTCAGGCCGAAGGCCGTGAACTTAGGCTCGCCCAGGCTTATGGCGGACACCGGCGGCGTATTATCCACCACCAGCTCAGCCGTCTTCACCGCTTCTGCGTTATTGACCCGGTCGAGGCTCAGATATTCAATCGTATGGCGGCCCTCCGCCGTTAGCGTAAAGCTGCCGGTATAGACCGTCCATGCCCCGCCGTCTACGCGGTACTTCGTCAGCAGCACGCCGCTGGCGACTGCGTTCGATACAGGATCGTCGGCGGACAGGAATATTCCTATCCGCTCGCTGGCATAGACTGTACCGTCAGGCCCCCTGTAAAGCGGTCCGTCCATGACTATCTCCGTCACCGGCGGGGTAGTATCGACATGGAACACGTTCTCTGCGGTCGCGCCGGTATTGCCGGCCTTATCGCGCGCGCGGTGCGCCACGGTACGGATGCCATCGGACAGGCCGAACGAAGAGACATAAACGCCGAACTCACCGGCGTCGATGGCATGCTCCACGACCTCCACGCCACTGGCGGTACCGCCTGAAATGGGGTCGGAGGCGGCCAGGGAGATCCGCGATCGCAGGCTTATATACCGCTTCTCCGCGCCGGTCCAGATATCGCCGTGCGCCGACAACTCGCTCACCGGCGCGGTCTTGTCTATATTGATACCGCTTATGGCCGCGCTGGAACTGTTGCCGGCGTGATCGTGGGCGGAACCGCTCACGCCCTGGTTATAGCCCTCGTCCGTGAATACCTTCTCGGGCGGGCAGGACTTTATCCCGGAAAGCGCGTCGGAGCAGACAAAAGCCGCCGTGACGTCGGCATTGTTCCAGCCGTACGCGTTGGCCAACGGCGCGCGCTCTATACGCACGGTCGGGCTGGTATAGTCTATCTTGAACTGCCTCTCTGCCGGTACGCCGGCATTGCCCATATTGTCGGCCGCGTAGAAGAGCAGCGAATGCTCCCCCTCTTCCGGCACGTCGAAGGCGGCGGCGTATCGCGCGAAAGCGTCCGCAGGTAGCCCGTCGAGCCGGTAGAAGACGCCGGCCACGCCGGACAGGGCGTCCTCCGCCGACAGGCTCACCGTCACGGTGGAGATATGCCAGCCGTTCTCCCCGACGGCACCGGCCAGCCCGGCGGAAGCCTCCGGCGGGGTATTATCCAGCGCGATGGTGAAACGTTTCACTGTCTCCAGATTGTCCAGCACGTCCTTGGCGCTATAATCCAGGTAATACAACCCGTCGGGCAGGGACCAGCCAGCGGCGGCCAGAGTTGAGACAAAAACCCCACCCTGCGCCGGTGAAGAATTGGTGAATGTCAGTTCTTTCACCATCTGGTCGCCCGACTTCACCAGCAGCGCCTGCTCCCGCACGCCCAGGCCGATGCCGTCGAGCGGCTCCACCAGGTCGTCGAGGCTGGTCAGCGTCACTGATGCGGCGTCCGTGACATATGTCAGCCCGTCCGCCGTAAAGCGTGGGGAACCCGTCACCGCCAGCGCGCTCAACGGCGGCAGCACGTCGTGTATAACCTCGAACACCCCGCCTTCCAGGTAAGAAGCGTTATCGGCGAAATCGGTGGCGCTCACCATCAGCCGCCAGAGCCCGTCGTCTATGTCCAGCGGCTCTATCGCCTGGCCGGCGCTCACGGCTATAACGGCCGCCCTGCCGCCGCGCGGGCTGCCGCGGTCCTCTGTCTGCACCAGGAACGCTTTAAAGACCGGCGCGGGGTCGAAATTGTCTTCCACGCTGAAATCGACGAGTATCTTCCCGCGCGTGGCGATGAATACCTGCCCGGCCGCCGGCGAAGAGATAACTATCCCGGGCGGCGTCATGTCGATATTGGCCGTTGCGGTAGAATAGCCGACATTGTTCGCCATATCCCGGCACCAACCGGGGAGAGTTAATCCTCCCCCCTCCCCATCGACCTCTCCGGAGAAGCAATCCCCTGTACCCGAAAGTGTGTCGGTACCGCTGAAAATGGCCGTCACCGGAGTATTGTTCCATCCGACGGCATTAGGCTGCGGAGCCAGGACATATCCGACCTGCGGCGGAGTAGTATCAAGGCTCACCGTGTAGGAAGCGGAAGAGACCAGCCCGGCATAGTCCTCGCAATAGCCGGAAAGCGTTATCCCGGCCCCCTCGGTACCGGCTGTCATGTCCGGGCTGCAATAAGCCACGCCGGAAACATTATCGATTCCGCTGAAGACCGCCGTGGGTGGAACATTATGCCAGCCGGCCGTGTTCGCCGGCGGTGTAACCGAGGCCGTCACCAATGGAGAACTAACGTCTATAGCGAAAGCTCTGGTCCGCCACTCTTCAAGGTTGCCCGCCAGGTCTTCGGCGCGATACCGATAAGAATGCAGGCCCTCGCCCGCGACGGAAAGCGGCGAGGAATAAGGGGCGGTGATGCCGGAGCCGGTGCTATAATAAATAGCCGACACGCCCGACAGGGAGTCGGTAGACGCCAGCGTCAGGAGTACCGGCGAAATATACCAATCGTTCTTTCCGCCCGTTCCCAAAAGTTCCGCCGACGACACGGGGGCAACGGTATCGATATTTAGCGTAAAAGAGGCCGTGGAGGTCCAGCCCGCGTAGTCGGCGCAATAACCAGAGACCGGGATATCTCGCCCTTCCGTAGTCACCGTGAACGAAGAACTGCAATGATCTATCCCCGACACCGCGTCCGTGCCGCGAAACACCACCGCCACCGGCGTATTGTTCCAGCCCGCCGCGTTGGGCGCGGGGGAACTGACAGCGACGACTTCGGGCGTGGTGACGTCTATTTTGAACAGCGCCATCCTTTCAGGCTCGACATTGCCCACATTGTCCGTGGCATGGAAGACCAGAGAATCCTCTCCTTCCGCCGCCAGGGCGAAGGAAGAGACATAAACCGAAGCCTCGCCGCCGGCGAGCGAATAATACACCGTCGCCACGCCGCTCAAGGCATCCGTCGAAACCAGCGCCACGGTCACGGGGGAGATATGCCAGTCATTTTGCCCCGTCGTACCGGCCAGCAGCGCCTCCGTCACCGGCGGGGTGCCGTCCACGTAGACAAAACTCGTCCGGGTCTCCTCCAGATTGCCGGCATCATCCCGGCTCCTAAATTCCAGGATACGCCTCCCCTCCGGCAGCATAAAAGGGCCGTCGTAAAGAGCGAAAGCCGTGTCCGTGCCGGGATCCACGCGGAACTCGGTAAAAGCCACGCCACTGGAAGTGCCGTGAACGACCGGGTCATAAGCCTGGAGAGCCACGCTTGAAGCCGCGTTGATGTAAAGCTGTCCTTCCGCGGACCAGGAAGAGCCGACCACCGCGAAACTGGTCACCGGCGGCGTGCGGTCCTTCACCACGCCGAATATGCCGAACAGCGAGGCGATATGCGTTATCGGGACGGTTATCCGCCGGTTCTCCGTATCCAGCACCTGCCCTTCCAGCCGCACCCAGCCAGTCTCCGCGAAATATTCGTAAACCGCGATATCCTCCTCCAGCAGGCCCAGCGCGGCCAGCGTCGAAGTAGAGTAGACAAAGGTCAGCGTCGCCGGCGGTTCATAATCCCCCTCCGGCCCGACTTCGTAGAGATTGCTCGCCAATGTCAGCCCCATCCCCGTAGCGGATCCAATGGCTACAGCTCCCGCTTCGGCTCCACCCTCCAGCAAGACCACCGACATCTCTTCTACATGACGGAGGCTGATCTCAGGATTCCCGTCGATCAGCGACGAACTGTTCACGACAATATATGGCGCAGAGGTCAGCGCATAGCCCAGTTGAAGATAACCGCTTTCTATCCCTTCCGTGTTCCGGGATTTCACGCGCGCATAATAGGTTGTGCCCGCTGAAAGCCCGTCAAAGAGAACATTCGTATCCGTAGTCCAGGGCTTCTCAAAAATAGCGGCGTCAAACATGGGCGTTGTCGCAGCCTGGACGAAGTATTCGGTCTCAGGAGGATTAAGCCCCCCTTCCCAGACAACGACCATCGAGGAGGTGGCCACATTCTTGAAGGAGTGACGGCTTTCCCCGAACTCCAAAACCCTGTAACTTCCGCCGTCCAATACCCATAAGGCCGCCCTTCCGTTATGCGTCATGGGGAGTATCGCGTGGATGCCGCGGAAGCGGTTCTGCGACACGGCAGATCCCGAAGAGTCAAAATCAGGCTGCCCCAGTACGACAGAGGCGTCCATGATATTTCTGAACGGAGGCTTATATTTCAGCGCCCTCGTAGTCGTATAGCCGTCGGCGTGATAACTATTTTCCCCAAGGTATAAATTCCCTTCCTCGTCGAAGGCGGCCGAGTTCACCGAGCAAAAGCCGGACTGCGCAGGCACCGGGCATGGATCGTACTGTTTGCTGGAAATCGGGTGCGTAAAATCGGGCTGACCCAGAACAAAGGACGCGGCCATCCCGTTGACGAATGGCGGGGCGAACATTAAAACCCGCCTTCGATTGGCATCAGGGACCCATAGAGCCCCTTGATCATCTAAAGCCAGCCGTTGAGTGGTAAACATGCGGGCATTGGTCGCCTGGTGTTCAGCGTAATGACCCGAAGTAAAATCCGACTGCCCAAGAACGAGGTCCGCGCTCATTCCCGTAGAGAACGGAGGAGAAAACCGCAGTATCCGGTAATTATACTCATCAACGACCCATAATTCGCCGGCTTTCGAAATTGAAATCCCTCTCGGCGAGGATAATTTATCCGCCCCGGTGCCGTAAACTGAAGACGTGAAATCGCTCTGCCCGATTACCAGGTCCGCCGGTTTCCCGCTTGAGAGCGGCGGACTGAAACGCAAAATCCGGTTTGAACCGGGATCCGAAACCCAAAGAGCTCCGTCCGCGCTAAACGCCAGGCTGTCGCCGGACGAGAACGAATTCGCCGAGATTGCGCAATTCATTGAGACAAAGTCCGGTTGCCCGAGGATCAGATCCGCAGCCATTCCGCTCTCAAAAGGCGGAGAGAACCTCAGCACCCGGCACCCGTCCAGAGCCCAGAAAGCTCCGGAAGAGTCAAAGACTCCATGTAGAAGAGAACTGAATTTGTCAGCGGAAGTTCCGTAGGAGGCCGTAACGAAGTCAGGCTGTCCGATAACCAGGTCGGCGTTTTGGCCATTGTCGAACGGTTCAACCCGCACAGGCGCGAAAGCGAGCGTAGCCTTATGCGCAAGGCCGGAAGACGTCGCCCCCGCAGAATTAAACGCAGTAATATAATTGGCGTACATCCGGTCCGACGACAAGCCGGTCTGCAGAAAGCTTGTGGTTCCCGCGGGGAGAACCGGGGAAATCGCCCCGCCGGTCGAAGAATAGAGTTGTAATTCGACCCCTCCTCCCTGGTTTCCCCAAATCCACAGTATGTTTTCCGGTGAAACAGCAAGGCCTGATAAATCGATGACGGCGGGCCTGGTCAGAACCGAGCCAAGCCCTGCATACTCAGTGGGAACGCCTGCGGAGTTCCGCGCCTGTACCCGGGCGTAGTAGCGAATATTACCAGACAACCCAGTGAAAGTGAAACTGTTCTGGTTTAAGAAGCCGCTACCGGTGACCCGGGCAGAGAAGTTCTCATCTGGTGACACCTCAACCTGGTATACAGTATCCGAGGAATTACCTCCCGAAAGCCAGCTAACGGTAAACGAACTGATTCCAAGATCCGTGAAAACTCCCGTTCGGAGCGGTTCGAACATCAGTATCCGGTTGTAGCGGTAATCGGAAACCCATAGTCGGCCCTCCTCGTCCGCCGCCGCGAAACCGGAGGTTTCCACCCCCAGCGGGAACGAAAAGGAGGCTTGCATATTCATATTGAAAATACTGGTGAAATCGTTCTGCCCGAGAACCAGCGACGCGTCCATCCCATTGGAAAACGGCGGCTTGTATTTCAAAACACGCATGTCCGTGGAATCGACCACATATAAATCACCCAGCCTGTCGAATGTCAGACCCGCCGGGGTATTCAGACTGCCGGCGTTGGGCGTATATTCTCCGTATACATTTTTTTCCACGAAATTTCTTTGCCCCAGGACCGTGGACGCCGCCATGCCCAGATAAAAAGGCGGCGCGTATTTCACCACCCGGTTATAATTATAATCAGCCACCCAGATATTTCCCTTTATGTCGGGTTTTACGGCCAGCGGCTGGCTAAGAGTCTTCGCACTCGGGACATAGGCGCCGGGCGAACAGGTGGTAAAATTCGGCTGACCCAGGACCATATCGGCATTCATACCCATAGTAAAAGGGGGTGAAAATCTCAATATGCGGTGGGCGTAATAATCGGAGACCCAGAGCGCCCCGTCAGCATCAAAAGAGATTTGCCCCCAGTTGCCTGGAAAGATTACATTCGGTGTGCAGTAACTTGGCAGCCGGGAATACAAATCCGTCGCCCCGAGCGCCATATCCGCGCTCATGCCATTGAAAAACGGCGGGCTGAACCTTAAGATTCTGCCGTCCCCATCCTGAACCCATAGATTGTCATCCAGGTCAAATGCCAGAGCGGCGGGACTGTTCACGCTGCGGGGGGTTATAGAATTGGAATATGTCCGGGTATAAAAATCCGATTGGCCTATCACCAGGTCGGCCGACATACCGCTGGCAAACGGTTTCGGATATCTTAATACCCGGTGATTACTCTTGTCTGTAATCCACAGGTTGCCGTCTTTGTCGAATACCATCGCCCGTGGACCATAGAGCTTATCCGGCGCGGCCCCTCCGGCGGTCGCAACGAAGTTTGGCTGACCTATCACGAGCGAAGCGTTCTGGCCGAAGTCGAAAACCTCTATCGCTCCGGGAGGATTGGCCAATGTTACGACCGAGGAAACTACCCCGTCGTATTGCCCGCCGGGCGAAGCGACCCGCAGGAAATTGCCATAAACTGTATTCGGTGTCAGGCCGGTCTGCGTCCAGGAGATCGTATCCCTCGCCAGCGGGCCCGAAACGGAACCGCCCGAGGAACTTATCAGCTCGTACGAGAGCGCCCCCGGGACCGGCGTCCAGGTCCAGGCTATTGCCGCCGTGGAGACCGCCGTCCCGGACAGAACTATATCCGCCCGGACTTCAACCCGCGCTTCCGACACCCCGCCCCAGTTGCCGGCATTATCCATAGCGGCGTGGTAGAAATAATATTCGCCGGCCGGCAGGGAGAACGGTCCCGCGTAGACCGCCCGGCGGCAGACACCGGGGCCGGAAACGTATTCGCTGAATTCCAGGCACGGGGACGTGGAGACCGCCACGTATACCGCCCCGATACCGGAAGCCACGCCGTTGTTTCCGATGTCCGCAGCGGTCACGGACAGGGAACTGGCCTCGGTGATATAGAAAGCGCCGCCTTCCGAACTCCCCTCGCCTGCTATAGCCGCGGTACTGGCGGGCGCGGTGCCGTCGGCGTAGAAAGTGGCGGAGCGCAACAGCCCGAGATTCCCCCGGTTATCTACGCTGCGGTAATCCAGGAAATGAGTCCCCTCTTCCAGGACGAAAGGCTCCTGGTATAGAACCGGCTCACCCGGCATGACACCGGGCCGGTAGAGGACGAAATAAGTCTCTTTCACGCCGCTGGTGACCCTCCCCTCGACCTCCGGGTCCCAGGCGTCCAGGAAGACCCGGCTGCGCGTGGAGATAAAGACGATATCCCCTTCCACATGCGGCGGGATCTCGGTCACCGCGCTGGTGAGCGGCGGCGTGATATCCTCCGCCTGCGGCTCCGGCTCGTCGCGCCTGCCTCCCATGACGGCGAAATTGGAGTTGAAGCCCGGGACTTCTGCGACTATCTCGTTGCGCGCCTTGTCGAACCACTGGTTCGGGAGCTTGGTCATCAGGCTGCCGTCGGAGGTGAACTGGTAGAGCGCCAGGGTGTCCTCGACGAGCCCGCGCGCCGAGACCAGGAGCTCGTCGTAGCGCATCCTGACAGCGGCCGCGGGCGAGAAGAGGGCTCCCTCCGGTCCCAGGTTATAGATATTGCCGGCCGGAGTCAGCCCCCGGTCTTCGGCGGCCTTGAGCGCCGCCGCCTCCTCCGGGGAACCCGGCGACAGCAGGCTGGCCGTGGCCAGCGCGGAATCCGAAAGGAACCCCAGCTCCGGCACGCCGTCCACCAGCTCCGCGGATTCCAGGGCCGACGGCGTTTCATAGACGGGCGCCGCCACCACGAACTCCGTGAGTTTGTCAGTGACGAAAGAGACTTCATTGTTCGCCGTATCAAGCGTGGAGGCGAGAGGGACATAGTAAAGGAGCCCGGTCTCCGGGTCGCGTTCCGACCGGAATACCCTTATCCCCGCTTCCCGCGCCGGGCTGAGCGAGCCGGAATATTTAGCCGTGAAACGGACGTTCCCGGAATATTCGCCCAGGAAGAAACCAATCCCGAAGGAGGTCAGCGGTGTCATGCCGGGATAATCCCGCGGCGTGACCAGGCTGGTCGAGATAAACCCGGGACTGGTAACATTGTCGAACGTGACCGTGACGAGGTTGTTTATGCGCATGACCACGTTCTGTCCCGCTTCGAGCGCGGCCTCGCCAGCCACGGTCAGCGAGGCCATACCCTCCCCATGGCTTACGCCACGCAGCATATAGGAGAGTCCGTCGTCGGATAAGGACGACAGCACCGGCGCCACGCCGTAATCGCAGTAAGAGGAATTATCTGGATCGACGCTGCGGCAATTGTCTCTCAGGACAGCGACGGGCTGCGCCGGCGTCCCCTCGACTCTGAACTTCGCGTAGCGCGCCGAAGGGAGGGTATAGAACGTGTCGTAAAAGCAGGTGACCGTCTTGTCGACGCTGTGCGCGCCGGCCTCGCCGCAATTGTCGGGTATCAGGGAGCCCGCCTCGAAAAAGCGGTCGTAGATTCTGCGTTTGGCCGCCAGTTGTTCGGCCTCAAGCGCGGTGGGCGAATCTCCGGTTTGCATATGGATTTCAATGGTCCCCACCGGCTGGGAGTCAGTGATGGCGCCGCTCAGGATCAGAGTTTCCGTCTGGGCGATAGGGAACCAGTTCCTGCCGGTAACCGCCCCGGGCAATACCCCCAGTGAAAGCAGGTCCGTGACCGCCGAGAATTTCAGCAGGTCGGACCCGGTGGCGGGGATATGCGGCGGGCTGTACGCTCCGAAGGTCTCCCCCTGCGTCAGCGCCTGGCCGGAAACGTCCTTGAGCCGCAGGAACCGCTCCGCGGAGGCCCCGTCCTCGTCCAGGCTCAGGATGTCCTTCAGCTCGAAGGTCTGGCGGCCGCTCTTACCGGTCAGCGCCCGGCTTTCCACGACCTGCCCCAGCGCGTCCATAGATTCCACGCCGGTAAGGTCGTAATAGCTGGAGGCGTCCACGGTCAGCGTCACGCTCATCATGCCGGTCGCGGGGTCGTAAGCGGAATAAGCGGTTTCCATGTCCGACGAGAGATAAATGCTCCCCAGGCGGAACGGCGCCTCGGTGCGGTTGCCGTCGGCGTCCACGGCGATAAGCTTGTGCTGCCCGTCCTCCAGCGCGGGAAGTTCCTCTGCGTATTCGGCAGGCGGCTCCGTGAAGCTGCGGGCATATACCGCCGTTTCCTCCCTGAGCAGCTCTACCCTGGCTATCCCGCCGCTCGGGTCCCGGACCAGGAGCGTGAATTTCATGTCCGCGACGCCCACATTGGTGCAGGCCGGGTTCATGGAACTTATGCCCTGGTAGCCGCGATAGCCACAGCCGCCTGCATCGCTGAGGATATGCACGAAAGGCCCGCCCGCGTCCATCACCACCGGGAGCTCGACAGACGGCGATTCGTTGCCGTCGCCGTCGCGCGCACGCACCACCAGGTTGTACTCGCCGGAGGGGGCCATCTCGCCGTTGGCCAGCGTGCCGTCCCAGTCCAGTTCTATGCGTTTCTTATACGGCAGCCGGGCGGGGTCAAACTCGTAGTCCAGCGCCACGGGGACGCCGGTCTGGTATTCCGGCGCGATTATCGCCCGGCTCCCGCCGCTGGCGTCCTTAAGCTCTATGACAAGATAGGCGTCGGTGGTGCGGTTCTCAAGGATATCAAACGAGAGCTGAACGTTGCCGCCCGGCGTAAGCCTCGGCGCGGAGAGCGACGCCTCCGCCACTACCGGCGGCAGCGACCGCGACACCGCCATCAGCATACCGGCCGTATACGAGGCCGCCTCGTTGAGCTGGGTTTGGGCTATGCCTTTTGTATATGCGGTATTGTTCTCATAGGGATACATATCCAGCCCGCCGGGACCGCCATAATAACCCCAACCGACAGGGCTCGCGTAATCCGGAGGATAAAAACGTTGTCCATAGTATTTGTGATTTGCGCGCTCATTCCAGAATCGCCTCCCGCCGTAGGTCGGCGAAATCCAGGACGGCATTTTTCCTTGAGTTTTTACAATGAGACTGTAATCTGGGTCTTCTCCGTTTTGAGTGGGT